>DAIRVB010000060.1:0-5643 GCA_036803065.1 Streptosporangiaceae bacterium | reverse complement strand
GCCCAGTCGGCGAGCACCCGGTCGATGGCGGCCCGCACCTGCTCCCGAGCGGCCGCCCGGGGGACGCCGGACATCAGTAGCGAGTCGTAGCTGGTGTCCTCGTGCCGCACCGAGGCGACGACGGCCAGAGTGATCGCCTCCTCGTCCAAGGCGCGGCCGGCGGCCGAGCGGCCGACCCGGCCACTGCCCCGCAGGCCGGCGTGCCGGGCGATCGCGGCGGCCCGATCGCCCGGGCAGCCGGGGAACAGCCGGACGATTTCCCCGGCCATCCGGGACTGGAACTTCACATCCTCGCCAACCCGCCGTTCCCGGTCCCGTTCGCGGCGGCGGAGCCGGGCTTCCTCGTCGGCGAGGCACTGTTCCTCGGCCTGCGCCAGAGCCGGTTCCTCGGCGAGGATGCCCTGCCGCTCATAGCGTTTCCGGCTCCGGCTCCAGCGCACGACGACGGCCGACAGGCTGCTTGCCTGCCTGGTGCGCCGGGTCAGGGCGGCGTCACCTGAGGGGATGAAGATCAGGTGATCCATGTCGGTGCAGCTCAGGCAGAGCGGGCCCGCGTCTTCCATGATGAGGAAGTCGCCGGTGCCGGCGCAGCCAGCGCAGGTCCAGGCCTTGAGCGGCAGGATGGCGATCAGGTCGGGCGGCTTGCCCTGGCGCTGGGTGGGGCTTTCTGGCCCGGTGCCCGCTTGCCCGGTGCCGGCACTCGCAGTACCCGCGCGCCCGGTACCCGCAACTGTCCGGCGCCCGGGCTCCGAGGGCGGATTCCGGCTCACTGAAGTGAGAATAGCGGGCCGCAGGCCGTGCAAAAGGGCCTACGGACGTGTGGTTTGCCGCTGCGCCCGATCGTGCTGCTGGCGGCTGTGCGCTGAACGCTTAGCCGATACCGCCATGCGGCCACCCAGCCGGGGGCGGCGGTCCGCCGCCCCCGCCGCCCTCGCCGTCCGGTGGGCCGTGGCCAAGCAAGCGGCGGGTCAGCGTCTGCCGTGCGCGCCGATCTTCGCGGCCGCCGATGCGGCCGAGTCAGCCTCCGTAACCAGGTGATAACTGGACTGGAGCAGGTCCCGCAACGCGATCGCCAGATCCGTCGCGGTGGACACGTCGAACGGCGCTGTTTCGCGGCCCGAGCCAGCAGCGGCCGCACCGGAACCATGCTCTGCAGAGTCTGCGGGAGTCATGCCGACCAGGATGGCAGTGCCGCTGTAACTGCGCACCCAGGTTTTGCGGCTCCGCCATTCGGAGCACGGTGCAGCCGCCATTTGGTCAAACAGCGTGGCGGCAGACTGACCGGGCCGGAGGGTAGACTTCCTGGTGTTATCGGGGGCGGGGTTGGGAGCGGCGAGTGCCTGCCCTGTGCATCCTCGGACCGCTGCAGCTACGGGGTCCGGCTACAGCCGGAAAATTGCTTCGGGAGGCGCTGGAACTCTGGCGCGGGCCGGCCCTCGCTGATGTCGCGGACGGGCTGCCACTGCTGCGCCCGCGGATCGAGGCACTTGAAGAAGCCCGGCTGACGGCGCTGGAGCGGCGGGTGCGTGCCGATCTGGCCGTCGGCAGGCACCGCGACCTGATAGCCGAGCTGACCTCCGCGTACCCGCTGAGCGAGCAGCTGCGGGCTCATCAGATGGTGGCGCTGTACCGCGGCGGGCGGCAGGCCGACGCGCTGGCTGTCTTCCACCGGCTCCGGGGGCAGCTCGACGCCGAGCTGGGCATCTACCCTGGCCCGGATCTCGGCCGGCTCTATGAGGCGATCCTCCGTGCCGATCCCAGCCTCGGCTCAGCTGTGTCCGGGGGAGCGGCCGGATCATTGGCCGCGGCGCCGTCGGCGTCCTCGGCACTGGCAGTGCCCAGGCAGCTTCCCGCTCGCGTGGCTGGCTTCACTGGCCGCTCCGAGCCGCTGCGCGACCTTGACGCGCGGGCGGCCGCCAGGGATCAGTCGGTCGTGATCACGGCGATCACCGGCGCGCCCGGGGTGGGTAAGAGCGCCCTCGCCGTGTCCTGGGCACACAGCGTGCAAGCGCAGTTCCCGGACGGAACGTTCTTCGCCAACCTGCGCGGTTATGACCCAGCGGGAATCCCCGCGGAGCCGGGTGAGGTGCTTCAGGGCTTTCTGCGCGCCCTGCCGGTGCCGGCGGATGCCATTCCGGCCGGGGACGATGAACGCGCCGCGCTGCTGCGCACCTCGCTGGACAGGAAGCGGGCCCTGATCATCTTGGACAATGCCGCCAGCCCGCAACAGGTCCGGCCGCTACTGCCCGGATCGGCTGGCTGCGCCGTGGTGGTGACGAGCCGCAGCCGGCTGTCGGGGCTGGTTGCCCGCGACGGCGCTACCCGGATCACGCTCGCCCCACTGCCCGACGTGGAAGCAGTCGCGCTGCTGCGTGAAACCGTCGGATCGAAGCGGGTCGAGGCCGAGCCGGAGGCGGTGGATGAGGTCGTACGGCTCTGCGGGGGGCTGCCGCTCGCGCTGCGGATCGCCGCGGACCACGCTGCAGGCAGCGGATCCCTGCAGCTCGCGGTGCTTGCCGGGCAGCTCACCGATGAACGCAACCGGCTACAGGTGCTGACTACTGACGATGACGACACGGCCGTTCGCGCCGCGTTCTCCTGGTCTTACCGCGGCCTGCCCGCCGAGGCGGCGCGTGCGTTTCGGCTGCTCGGCCTGCATCCCGGGGCTGAGTGCTCGCTCCCGGCCGCGGCGGCCCTGGTCGGGCCTATGTCGAGGCCATGGCACTCAACAACCTCGGCGAGGCATACCAGGAACTGGGGCGCCACGGCGAGGCCCTCGACCACCTGCGTCAAGCGCTCGCGATCTTCCGGGCGACCGGCGATCTGTACAACGAGGCGATGACCTGGACAGCCTGGGCAACGCTCACGTGGGAATGGAGCACTACGACGAGGGGCTCGACCTGCTGCGCGACGCCTTGGCTCTCCGGCGGCAGGCCGGAGACCGGATGGGCGAGGCCGATACGCTCAGCCGGATAGCCGGCGCCCTGCATGACAAGGGTGAGGCGAGCGCGGCGCGCGAGTCCTGGCGACTGGCGCTGCTCATCTTCGACGAGCTCGGAGCTCCCCAGGCGGATGAGATCCGCATCCGCCTAACAGCGGCCGCCGACTAGTCCCTTCATCACTCCATAGCTGCCGATCAGGCTTTATATCCGCCTTGTAGCGCGGCCAGTCAGCCTGGCTAGTACCCAGCTAGTACTCCAGCAGTAGATCGCGTCATGCTCAGCTCCAGCTATTCGAGCAAGCCGCGCACGGTCGGCACGGGCCAAGGCAACGTTTTCGGCGACGTAAGCGGTTACGTGGTGCTGTGGTGGGGCGGCTCGTGTGACCTCCTGAGCCCTTCGACCACCCAGAAAATTACCTGAACGACCGCGGTAACCCAGGGCGGTTACCCGGAGCAGGCGGCCGGGGCAAAACGTGGGCAGCCCCGGCCGTCACTGCGCGCCGGGCAGCAGGCCGGGATCTTGTCCGGCATACCGTGGGATAGGGGCCGAAATGGGTGGCGGGCTCAGTGGCCTGGGGCGGAGGCCAGGCCGTCCGCGGTGCGGGTGTTGATGACCCGGCCGGGCGGGATACCGAACGCTTCGGCCCGCGTGCAGCCGCTGTCCAGCCAGTCGAGCTGGCCCGGTGCGTGCGCGTCGGTGTCGATGGCGAACATGCAGCCGGCCTCAGCGGCCAGGCGCAGCAACCGGTCAGGTGGGTCCTGGCGCTCTGGCCGGCAGTTGATCTCGACCGCGACCCCGCTGGCCCGGCAGGCGGCGAATACCGTCTCGGGATCGAACACGGATTCCGGCCGGCCGCGGCCGGTGATCAGCCGGCCGGTACAGTGCCCCAGCACGTCAACGTGCGGGCTGGACACCGCGGCCACCATGCGGTCGGTCATCGGCCCGGCCGCCATCCGCAGGTGCGAATGCACGCTGGCCACCACGACGTCGAGCCGGGCGAGCAGGTCTTCACGCTGGTCGAGTGTGCCATCGTCGAGGATGTCGACCTCGATTCCGGTCAGTATGCGCAGCGGGGCCAGTTCGGCGTTGAGCTGGCTGACGAGTTCGAGTTGCGCGCCCAGGCGCTCAGCGGACAATCCGTGGGCCACGGTCAGCCGGGGCGAGTGATCGGTCAGCGCGATCCATTCATGACCGAGATCGCGGGCCGCCTCGGCCATCTCCCTGGGCGGGCTGCCGCCGTCAGACCAGTCCGAGTGCGTGTGGCAATCACCGCGCAGCGCCGCGCGCAGGCCCGTCCGCTCCTTCGCGGGCGGCGCCTCTCCGAGCAGCTTGGCCAGGTAGTCCGGCTGCTGGCCGCCGGCCGCCTGGGTGATGACCTCGGCGGTGACCGTGCCTATCCCGGCCAGGGCCTGGAGCGCTCTCTCGCGTATCCGGCGATCCAATTCTTCGGCTGGGAGATTCTCGACCACCTGCGCGGCCCGGCGGAACGCCCGCACACGGTAGGTCGGCGCCCCAGCCCGTTCGAGCTGGAACGCGATCTGCCGCAACGCCTGCACCGGGCCCACCTGTTATTCACTACCCGCGCGAGTACCGATTACCGGTCCGGGTAGGGAGGGCCCCATGCCTACTTCGCCACCCGCTCCCGCCCCCGGGCCTGGGCCTGGGCCTGGGCCAACTCCACCCTCGCCCGAGCCGCCGGTGCCGGATCCGTTCCCGGTTCCGCCACAGCCGGATCCGTTCCCGGTTCCGCCGCAGCCCTCACCTCTGCCACCCGACCCTTCGCAGCCGCCGCCGGTACCGCCGTTGCCGTCGGATTCCGTTCCCGGAGAGCTGGTAGCAGGCTAGCGGCGGCGTCCGTTGGGCCAGATGTTTGACGGCGCGAGAGGGGTGGCCGAAAGACTGGCCGTTGCGGCGACGGGCGACCGCGTCGTTCTCACATATGACGCGGCTCAGGCGCCGCGCTCGCCGAGTTCACGGGGGGACGCGGCCGCGAGCGCGTCGACGAGGGCGATGCCCCGGCGCGCCCAGCGGGCCTCGTGCCGGGCTCGCTCGGCCAGCCCACGGTAGACGTGGACTTTATAGGCGACCAGCGCCTCGTGCAGTTCGTCCGGCATGACCTCGAGCCGCCGCTGCATGAGCGCCGTGCTGCGCTGCTCGAGCGTCTGCGCGTGGACTTCCCAGCGCCGGCGCAGTTCCTCGTGGTAGTCGAGGTGGGCCTCGAACTGGCGGCGTGCGTTGGCGAACGAGCCGTACTCGAGGTAAGTCGCCTTGAGATGGAAGGCGTCGCGTTCGGGTGCCGGTGGCGTGAGTTCGTCGACCCACTCGGCGAGAACGTCGAGGCCCGCGTCGGTGATGGAGTAGGTCCGCTTGATGCCGTGGTCGCCGCGTGCCACTGACTCCGCCGTGACGAGCCCTGCGCTCTCGAGCTTGCGAAGCTCGGGGTAGATCTGGGAGTGCGGGGCGTGCCAGACGTTGGCGGCCGACCGGTCGAAGTGCTTGGTGAGGTCGTAGCCGGTCATCGGCTCCACCGCGAGGATCGCGAGCAGGGCGTGGCGCAGGGACATCAGGTACGGCCTCCTACGGGTGGACATCGGCCGGGCCGCCACGGATGGGTGTGCGGCCTGACGGTCCTCGAGAACCTCCTGGTCGGCGCGGCGCCATGGCGGGGTGAGCGCATCACCGCCGCCCTCGGCCGTAAGCG
>DAIRVB010000059.1:0-12798 GCA_036803065.1 Streptosporangiaceae bacterium | reverse complement strand
GTCTGGAGGCAGCGACGGTTGCCAAGGCCAGTGAGCTCATCGGTGACCGACTGGTGGCGGCGCTCCTGGCTGAGGGACCTCATCCCGCGCACGGACATGACCAACCGGACGCCGACCAGAAGGAGCGCGGCAGTCGCCAGGCCGAGCGCAAGCCGGCTCGTTTCGTGCAGGTTTCCCACGAAGAGGACGACCAGCGCGCACGCGGCGCTGAGCCCCGGAATGACGAACAACGCTGGCTTCCGAAGGGCCCGTGGGTCCGACGGGCGCGGCCGCAGCCAGACTGACATCGATAGAACCAGCATCGACGTCGGCCAGGCGATCGCGTCGAAAACGAAGCCCAGCCGAGACGCCCCGAATGATGTCCCGAAGAGGTTGGCGGTGTCACCGGCGGCATTGACAGCGATTCCCGTGGCCATGAGGAGCCACGGTGCCTTCCGCCTGCCGGACATCACCGTCGATCCGCCCATGACCAGGCTGAGCAGCAGCACGTCTCCGATCGGGTAGGCCAGGTTGGTCGCCGTCGCGGCGGAATTCCCACCGGTCAGACGAAGGACCCTTTCGAACACGAATGCCGCGCACACCGACGCGGTGCCGACGCTCGCGACGGCACCGTCCAGCCAGCTGGGAGTGGCGAGCTTTCTGACCTCCCCACGCATGAAGATCACGGCTGCCACGTAAGCGAGCGGGTAGAACCCGAGGTAGAAAACGTCGGCGAGCGACGGCGTAGCAGGCGTGCCGCCGCGCTGTGACTCGACCGTCAACGCGATGTCGCCGAGCGACCACATGATCAGGCCAAAGCCGAGCGTCAGCGCCACCGCGCGGCCCGGCCGCCGGGTGAGTCCACGGGCGATGCAAAGGGCGGCGGCGGCCACCTCGAAGCCGTCGACCAACCAGCCGTCGCGCAGCTGCGAAGACAGGTCGGGACCCCGGATGATCAAGGATGCCAGATAACCCACGAGGAGGGCACCCATCAGCGCATACGCGGCCCACAGTACGGTCCTGGCGCGGCCGCCCTGGTACGACCACCAGGCGCGGTGGCGGTGCTCCGGCCCGTCACACTTGTCCCCATCCGGCCCGGAGCCTAGGACCCGGGCCAACCTGCCCGATCCGGTGGGCCTGACGTGCTGGTCGGCAACGACGGCACCCCGCGGTACGTCTCGTTCTGCCCCCATACGCCCATCGTAGTCGGGTGATTACCCGTTGTCACAAAAGTTGATCATGTAACTCAATGAGATCAATGCGGGGTTTGCCGCCGGGTACGGGCCTTCTGGGCGAAGTACCGGCTGACCGTGCCGCGATGTGCGGTGCAGGTCAGCTTGATCCGTGGGTTTCGTGCGCCGGATGTTCGTCAGGCGGCCGCTCATAGGAGGGCTGCGGGCTCAGCAGGTGCGCGGTCTGTTCACGCAGGATGTCCGTCAGGCCCACCAGGTAGCTGGCGATGCTCGCCAGTTCCGCAGGCCGGTACTGCGCGGAGAAGTCCGCGATGGCCTGGCCAAGCGGTGCAAACACCTCCGGTCCAAGCCGGTCGAGCGCGGGGCTGGCGACGAGTGTGACGATCACGCTGCGGCGGTCGCGCGGGTTGGGTTCGCGCTGCGCGTACCCCGCCCTGACGAGACGATCCACGACACCCGTGATCGCCCCAGTGGTCAGGCCGGTGTGCGCGGCCAGTTCGCCGGCGGTCGAGGGACCCAGGCGGTCCAGGACGTCCAGCAATTTGCGCTCCGTGCCGGAGATACCTAGCCGCTTCCCGACCGCTTCGTGGAACAGCACAACCGCGGTGCTGAGTTCGCGGCCAATGAGCTGGCCAAGCCGATCGGGGTCAGTTTCGGTTCGTTGGTGCACGTGATTACCTTACACCTAGTGTATCTTAGCTTACGAGTTAAACTATTTTTGACTGAAGTGCCATCCAAGGAGGCCCGGATGCCCGTACCTCGCGGCGGTGCCTGGCGCGATGAGCACGACCGGAACGAAGACCTCCTGGCCCGAAGCGACGACTTGCCGGTCATCCGGGCATCAGACGGTGAGCGGGAGGCCGTCGTCGCCCAACTGAACGACGCTGTCGGCGAAGGCAGGCTGACGCTCCAGGAATTCAGCGAGCGGCTGGACCGGGCGTACGCAGCGAGCACCCGCGGCAACCTGGCCCCGCTCACCGCCGACCTGCCAGGCATGGATCTGGTCCGCGGGCCGGCCAGGCACCGCAGGGTGATGCTCGGCATCTTGTTTGACTCGCGGCGGGCCGGACCACGGCCCCTCGATGATGAGATCGCCGCGATTGCCTTCCTGGGCGACGTGATCATCGACCTGCGCGACGCGAAGATCACCGCGGCACCGCGGCGGCACGGCCGGCAGCGACCCGGTGAACGTACCGCGCGGGCAGGAAGCAACCCGGCACTCCCACCGCCGCTTCACCCACACCACGCTGACCTGGCCCCGGCCATAGCCGATATCGGCCGGCCGCGTCACGGCCTGCTCCCTGACATGCTCTGACGCGGTCCCGCAGCCCGGGCACACCCGCGCGGCCGGGTCCGCCGTCACCAGCCATACCGTCCGGCCGCCGCCGGGCTCCTCATCAACCTCTGCGACCTCCGCGCCATCCAGCGCGAACAGCCGGGACGCCATATCCTGACGCACGTGCCCGTGGCTCTCTAGTGATCATATTTCCGTGGAAAGAACCATGATCTTGAAAGCCTCGGGGCACTCTCATGCAGCGACACGCCAGCCTGCCCAGTCGCTACGCCCCGTCAGCAGACCGCTACGCCACCCCGGTTAACTTCGAAGAGCCGTGAAACGCCCCCCGCGCGCAAGCAACAGGAATACCTGTCATCGCGCGCCGTTTCCCGGTGCTTGAAGCGACTGTATTTCCGGCCGGCCCGTCGCATCAGGTGCCGGTTGAGCCTGCGAGTGCCATACGGCACCCGGCACCTTTTAATCAACGGAAGGGATAGCCATCATGCCGTTGCAGAGCATGACGTTTGGATATGCCGATCCCTCGTTCAGCCGGAATGGAAACAGGCCGAAACGCGACCATGTCGCCTGACGAGATCCAGGGTTAAAGCATCCAGGGCCTGTAGTAGGCCGAGAAAACGGCCCTATGCGCTGGCTGATGTACGATCGCATGGACCTGGCCAGCGCTGCCGTGCCCCGGCAATGCCAGTACTGCGGCGCCGAGGCCGCCCAGCATAAGAGCTAGAACGAGAATCCCGCGCGTCGCCCGGGCGCGAACCGTCCGCTTCGAGGGTGCACGGTGAACGCCGCCCACCGATCCGCCGGTCTGCATTGTGGCATACCAGGACGACCTATGAGTCTTCATCGAGAAGATCCCCTCATTGGTTGCAGCCCCCCGGCTGTCTAAGAGTGAGAAACTACACCACGATCCATATCGGGATGTGGCATTCGGGTAAATTCGGGCGGCTTTCTGCCAGTCATGCTTGGTATCCGCTGCTACTCACCGGCAGCCGGCACGCAGCAGCCCCGGGCGGCGGGACCGCATACCGGGTGATATGGGAAACTCCGCAGGAGAAGAGCCTAGGCACCACTTCTCCTATTGGGAGCCCCCCAGGTCCCTGTAGCAACAGGCATCTCGCCGGTCAAATTGCGCCACGCCAGCCCGCACAGCACCAGCTATCACTCACCATTACCCGGCGTCAGCAAAGTCCCGGTCACCGCGCAATACGCTTTTCTATATACGGCATTGCCAGTCGGCGGGCGCGGCAGTTTCGTGAAAACCTGCACTGAAAATTGCACCAGCTGCCGCCCGGCCGAGCCTGATCATTTCCGTTCCTGTTAATTCTCTCAGGATTCGAGTGAGAAGTGCCCATAACGGGTATCGACCCGGGAGGAATGTTTCCGTATCCCTTTCGAGTACCAGCTGCGAGCTTGTTGCAGGCGGTAGAAGACGCAAGGCGATCATGGAATTTCGGGTGCTGGGGCCGATTGAGCTATGGTCGGCTGGGCAGGAACGTGACCTTGGGCCGACCAGGGTGCGAGGCGTCCTGGCCGTCCTCCTGCTGACGCCGCGCACGATAGTGCCGGCTGAGGCTCTCATCGACCGGCTGTGGGACACGCGGCCTCCGCCCAAGGCCCGAGAGAGTCTCTCGGTCTACATCGCCAGGCTTCGAGCCTCGCTCCGGCAAGCCGTTGGCGATGGCGTCCGGCTGGCGGGGCGCGACCGAGGCTACGTGCTCGACGTCGATCCTGAGGCGGTCGACGTGTATCAGTTCCGCCGATTGCGCCGGCAAGCGGCTGCCCTGGCCTCAAGCGGCGACTACGATCATGCGGCCTTGCTGCTGCGCGAGGCGGACAAGCTCTGGCGCGGCCCGGCACTGGCCGGGATCCGCGGCGACTGGGTGGCACGGATGCGGGACAGCCTCGAAGAAGAACGCCGGGCGGCCATCCTGAAGCGCGTCGAGTGTGAGCTGGAGCTTGGCCGGCACGCCGACCTGGTAGGTGAGCTCAGCCATCTGCTGGCTCAGTACCCGCTGGATGAGACGTTCATCGCCCACCAGATGGCGGCCCTTTACGGGAGCGGCAGGCAGGGTGAGGCCCTCAGCCTCTACCGGGATACCCGCAGCCGCCTTATCGATGAGCAGGGCACCGAACCGGGGCCAGCGCTGTCCGAACTCCATCAGCGCATCCTGCACGGTGACCCCCAGCTCGCCGTGAGGCTCGCCGATCGACGTCTTGGCCGGGAGTCAGGGCCCGACACGCTTCCGCCCGAGACGGTGGACCTCGTGGGCCGCAGCGAGGAACTCGGGCTGCTCACCGGTGAGCACGGCGACACTCCCCTGATCGGCGTGATCGAGGGCATGCCCGGGGTGGGGAAGACCGCGCTGGCGGTCCACGCCGCCCGGGTTGTCGCCGGGCAGTACCCGGACGGGATGTTCTACCTCAACTTCCATACCCACGACCCCGGGCGCCCTTCGCTCGGCGCAGCCGAGGCGCTGCACCGCCTGCTCCGGATGATGACCGCGCCGACGACGCCGATACCGGACGCTATCGGCGAGCGTGCCGCGCTGTGGCGAGCCCAGCTGAGCCGCCGTCGCGCCGTCGTGATTCTCGACGACGCGGCCCGGCATGACCAGATCCGCCCGCTCCTGCCGGTGGCAGGCCGGTGCCTGATCTTGATCACCACCCGGCGCAGGCTCCCCGACCTTGAGGGCGCCCGCGCGCTGACCCTCGACGTGCTGTCCATCGACGACGCGATCACGCTGTTCCGGAGGATGGCAGGGAAAGGCAGTGCCCACGACGAGGCTGAGGTCGCCGCGGCCGTGCGGCTGTGCGGGCGCTTGCCGCTCGCGATCCAGCTCACCGCGGGCAGGCTCGCGCAAGATTACCCGCCCAGGCTCGCCGACCTGGTCGAGGAACTGTCGCAGTCTCCCGCTCGCCTGGGCGGCCCAGGCGCAGCCAGCCCGGAATTGATGTCGGCATTTGACCTGTCCTACCGTGCGCTGGAGCCCGACCACCAGCGGCTCTTCCGGCGGCTGGGCGTGAGCCCGTGCGCTCATGTCAGCCTGCAGGCGGCGGCCGCCCTGGACGGCGGCACCCTGGCCGAAGCCGAAAAAGCCCTCGCCGCCCTGCTCGATCATCACCTGCTGGCTCGGGCCCCGGCCGGCCAGTTCCGTTTCCAGGACCTCATCCGCGGATACGCGGCCGCGCGGGCCGCGCGCGAGGACCCCGAGCCCGAGCAGCGACAGGCAGTCGGCAGGCTCCTTGACTACTACCTCTACACAGCCGATAAGGCTGACCGGGTACTGCTGCCGTTCCGGCGCCGGATGCCAGTGTCGGTTACCCATTCACCAGCCGCGAGCCCAGCACTGGGCACGCAGGAAGACGCGGCAGCCTGGCTGGAATCGGAGTGGCGCAACATCCTGCAGGCCGCTCAGCACGCGGGCAGGCACGAATGGAAGCAGAAGTGCGCCGATCTCATCCACGTGCTGGCCGGCTTCGTGGAGATCAGGGCGTACTGGGACGAGGCCATCGCGGCCCACACACTGGCCCTGCAGGCCTGCCGTGACCTCGTTGATCCGGCCAGGATCGCGCAGGCGTCACTCGAGCTCAGCGAGGTGAGCCAGCAGACCGGCCGCCACGAGGCGACGCTTGCCCTGGCTGAGGACGCCGCGGCGATCTACCGGTCGCTGGCCGACCGGCGAGGCGAGGCCGAAGCCCTCGACCAGATAGGCATGGCCCACTGGCGGGCGGCCCGTTCCCGTGAGGCCCTCGCCTATTACCACGAAGCACGGATTCTGTACCGCGACACCGCGGACCAGCGGGGGGTGGCCAATACGCTGAGTCACTCCGGGGTCGCCTGCTGGCATCTAGGGCGTTACCCTGACGCAATGGCTCACCTGCGTGACGCGCTTTCGCTCTACCGTGACATCGAGGACAGGCGAGGCGAGGCGAAGACCCTCAACAACCTTGGCAGGATGCAACTGTATTTCGGCTATCATAGGGACGCGCTCGAATGCTACCAGCAGTCACTGGGGATATTCAGTGAGATAGGCGGAGCGCAGAACGAGGCGATTCTCTATCATAATATAGGAAGCGTCTACGATTACAAGGGCAGTTACGAGGAAGGGCTCGCCGCTTACCGGCGGGCACTCGCCATATACCGTGACATCGGCGATCTCCCAGATGAAGCCGACGTGCTCAATGACATCGGCGCCATTTACCAAAGCGCGGAGTGCTACGACGAGGCGCTGATTTATCACCAGAAGGCGCGGGTGATCGCGGAGGAGATCGGAAACCTGTCCCAGCAGGTGATCGCGCTTCGCAGGATAGCCGACGTGCGTCGCGGATCTGGCCGGTACGACGAGGCGTTCGATCATTACCACACCGCTCTCAGGGTGGCCAGGGAGATCGGTGACCCATACGAGGAAGCCAAGATCCTCGAAGGAATCGCGGAAACGACGCTCAGCACACAGCGGCCCCACGCTGCGCGGATCCTATTGAGGCAGGCGCTGGACATCTTCGAACGGCTCGGCGTGCCCGAGGCGGAGTCGGCGCGGATACGCATCGAGACCATCGACCCCGCCTTCGGCCGCCGCACCTCGTAGGCCGCGTGCGGCCGCTGGGGGAAGCGATCACCCAGTTCCCGCGGTGGGCCGGGGCAATGCGGTGGGTCGAGGCCCAGTGGTCCGGAGCCCGGTCCTGATTATCGCCCGAAGTCCGGCTGGCCGCGCCCTGAGCGCACCTGGCTTGCGCATGTGACCTGGGGTGCAAGGTAGGCGTCAAGACGCGTGCAAACACGTCCGTCCACGCTGGTAACTGCACGCAAGTACCGCAGTTCCCGGCAGCGGAAGTCGCTGGGTGCCGGATTACCGAAGGGCGCCTTTCATGCGGAAGTGGATGCACGGGCCGTTCGGCCAGGACGCGGTGAGTGGACAGACAGCCCGGTCTCAGCGGACCGTCCCGGGGGGGGCCGACGCGGCGGCCGGCGGATGAGGCACCTCATGTCGCTTGCGGCGTGGGGCCTCATGTCGCCTGAGGCGTGGGGCCTGCTGGCTGGGCTGACCGGCCTCGCGGGCTACGTTCCGTACCTCCGGGACGCCTGGCGGCGGACGAGCGACCCCGATCCGGCCGCCTGGCTGATCTGGACGGTTGAGTACAGCATCCTGCTCGCCGCCCAGGCCGCCCAGGATCCTCCCTGGGCGGCGCTGTGGCTCGCTGCCCTGCAGTTAGCCGGCACTGTCGCGGTGTTCGCGGTGCTGGCTGCCCGCGGCGGATGGCGTTTCAGCGCCGGCCGCTGGGTCCTGCTTGGCTGCGGCGCGGCCGTGATGGCCGTATGGCCGTTTGCTCACGCACCGGCGGCGGCGATGTGCCTCGCCCTCGCGGTGGAGGGCGCGGGCATGATCCTGGTTATGATCAACGCCTACCGCCGCCCAGACAGCGAGACCCTCCTGACGTGGGAGGCGTTCGTCGCGGCCGGCCTGCTAGATCTGCCCGCGCTTGGCCAGCATGCACCGCCGCTGCTGTATGCCTACCCGGCGTTTTTCGTTGTCATGGGGGCCGGGGTGCTGCTGGCCGCCGCGTTTGGTGCGGTGCATGCGGCCAGGATGCGGGCGGTAAGGATGTCAGAGCAGCGCCAGCGTCGTTACCCGCGGTACCGGCACCGTTCCCTGCTGGCAGCCCAGGCTGCTGTCCACCAGCCTGGCGGCCGGGAGCATCCCGAAGAATCCCGCGAGCGCGCTCGCTAACCACTCCCGTGTCAGCCGGGCGGAATCGGTCTCACCAGTCTGGGCACGTCGGCCATCAGCCGTGCCGTGTGGCGGCTGCTGGGCTGGGCCAGGACCTGCTCTGCGGGCCCCGCCTCGACCACCTGACCCTGCCGCAGTACGACAGCGAACTGGGCGACACTGCGTACCAGGGCCAGGTTGTGCGTGATAAAGATCATGGCGAGGTTGCGCTGAGCTTGGATGGCGCGGAGCAGTTCCACGATGACCGCCTGCACCGAGACGTCCAGCGCCGAGGTGACCTCGTCGCACACGAGCAGATCCGGCTCGACGACGAGGGCACGGGCGATCGCCACCCGCTGCCGCTCCCCGCCCGATAGCTGATCGGGGTACCGGGACAGGAAGCCGCCGCCGAGCGAGACGTCGTCGAGCACGCCGACCACGCGCTCGGTTTGCTCGCGGCGGGAGAGACCTAGGAAGCGCTGCAGCGGTTCGGCCACGATCTGGCCGACCGTCTTTCTGGGGTTGAGGGAGGTGTAAGGGTTCTGGAAAACGCATTGGATCCGCTTCAGCGCCTGCCTCGGGCGATGACGGGCACCGTGCGCCAGCGGGACGCCCTGGAGGGTAATTTCGCCAGTCCAGTTCCGGTGCAGCCCGACGATGCAGCGGGCCAGCGTCGTCTTGCCGGAGCCGGACTCGCCGACGACGGCGACGCACGCCCGCGATGGCACGTCCAGGTCGATGCCGGAGAGCACCGGCACGGAACCATAGCTGGCCGAAACCCCCCGGACGGACAGCACCGTCGCGCCGTGCGGGGCCACGGCCGAGGGCAGCGGGCGCGGCGCGCTCCCGGCCGGAATCTGCGCCACCCGGACGCAGCGCACCGTGCGCCCCGCCGCGGCGACCTGCTCCGGCTCGCGGGCCCGGCACTGATCGAGCGCGAAATCGCAGCGAGGGGCGAACGCGCAGCCGGGGCCGCGCTGCCCGGGCGGCGGCTGATGCCCGGGGATGCCGGTCAGCGGCCGGGCGCTGTCCGGGGTGGGCACCGAGGCGAGCAGCCCTCGGGTGTACGGGTGCAGCGGCTGGGCGAACAGGATGGGCGTGGGGCCGGCCTCCACGATGCGGCCGGCGTACATGACGGCCACCTCAGCCGCCAGTTCGCTGACCACGGCCAGGTCGTGGCTGACGTAGACGGCAGCAACCCCGTAGCCCCGGCACAGGCTCCGCACAGTGTCAAGGATGTGACGTTGGGTGGACACGTCAAGGCCGGTGGTGGGCTCGTCCAGCACGATGAGCGAGGGCCGGCAGGCAAAGGCCATGGCCAGCCCGACGCGCTGCTGCTGGCCACCCGACAGCTGATGCGGGTACCGCCGCAGCATGTCCGGTGTCGCGTCCAGGTACGCCTCGCGCATGACCTCGAGGATCCGGGCCTCGGGGTCGCCGGCGATCCTGGCGTGCACCCGCAGCGCTTCCCGTAGCTGGTAGCCGATCCGCAGTGCCGGGTTCAGCGCCGCCGCCGGGTCCTGCGGGACGTAGCTGACCTTGGCCCCGCGCATCTGCCGCAGCTCGCGAGGCCCCAGGCGCAGCAGGTCCACCCCGTCCAGGCGGATCTCGCCGCCACTGACGGACAGGCCACGCCGGGTGTATCCCAGCAGGGCGAGGGCGACCGTGGTCTTCCCCGACCCTGACTCCCCGACCAGGCCGAGCACCTCACCGGCCCGCCCCCCGAGACTGACCTCGCTCACCACCGGTGGCCCGTGGCGGCCGCCCCGGATCTCCAACTCGCGGACATCCAGCCGGAAATCCCCGGAGCGCCCGGCCGGGCCATTCCCGGTGACGGTGGCCGGCCTGCCGTCGGCGCTCACGCCACCCCGCCCTCAGCCGGGGCCAGATCGTCCACGAGCGCCGCCTCCTCGGGCCTGCGATCCACGCCGAGCGCCACCCGGCCGATCGCGTCGGTCAGGATGTTCGTGCCGATGGTGAACAGGGCGATTACCACGGCGGGGATGATCACCGCCCAGGGGTTCAGAGCCAGGCCGGCCCGATTCTCATTGATCATGGTCCCCCAGTTGGGGGCCGGCGGCGGCTGGCCGAAACCCAGAAACGCCAGCCCGGCCATGATGATGATCGAGTAGGTCAGCCGCAGTCCCGCCTCCACCATGAGCGGGGTGCTCAGGCTGGGCAGGATTTCCTTGGCCATCACCGCGGCCGGGCGCATCCCCTGGAGTTCGGCTACCTTGACGTAGTCCCGCTCGGAGATGTCGAGGCTCGCCGACCGCAGCACCCGGGCGACGGCGGGCGCGTGGGTCAACCCGACGGCGAGCACGATCAGCCACAGCTTGGGGCCCAGAATGCTCAGCAGCAGCAGGGCGAATACCAGCTGGGGGAACGCCAGGATCACGTCCACGGTCCGCATGATCACCCCGTCGGTGCGTCCCCGGAGATAGGCGGCGCTGAGCCCGGCCGCCGCGCCAGCGCCGATCCCGATCACTGTCGCGGTGACCGCCATCAGCAGTAACAGCCACCCACCGTCCAGGACCCGGGACAGGACATCGCGGCCGAGGAAGTCGCCGCCGAGGAGAAACTGCCCGGACGGTTTCCCGAAGGGGTAAGTGAGCAGCGCGTCCGGCGGATCCGGCGCCACGAACGGGCCGATGACTGCGACCGCCACAACGAAGGAGACAAGCCCCAGCCCGGTGGCGCCACGCGGGGTACGCACCGCCTGGCCCGCCGTGGCCAGCCATTGGTGCCGGCGGATCCGATCCACTGGCGGCTGGGCCGCCGCGGCTGCGCCCGGATCAGCAACAGTCATACATACACCCCGCTCCTCCGCCCCTACCTGGGAATCCTGTGCCGCGGCGTGGCCAGCAGCGCGATCACGTCGGTGACGATATTCATGAACACGTAGAACGCGGCGAGCAGCACGACGATGAACTGGATGACCGGGATATCCCGGTTGTCGACCGCGTTGACCAGCCCCTGGCCGATACCGGGGAAGGCGAAGACATACTCCACGATGACCACCCCGCCCGCCAGGTACAGGAAGTTCAGCCCAATGACCTGAATCGTCGGCGCGGTAGCGTTGGGCAGCGCGTGCACGAGGACGATCCGCCACATCGGCACGCCCTTGAGCCGTGCCATTTCCACGTAGTCGGACTCGAGGGCCTCGATCATCGCCGCCCGCGCCATCCGCTGTATGTACGGCACGATCACGATGACCAGGGTGGCCACGGGCAAGATCAGTAACTGCGGGGCATTCCAGGCATAGGTGCCCGGCGGCAGCAGGGACACCCCAGGCAGCAGGTGCGTGACCACGGTCGAGAACAGGATGACCAGGCCGATCGCGACCACGAACTCCGGCAGCGCGGTCACGGCCAGCGCGGTCACCGACGTGATGTGGTCGAACCAGCCGTCCTTGCGGAGCGCGGCGAACGCGCCAAGCGCGACGCCGGCCACCGCGCCGATAACCCCGCTGACTCCCATCAGCACTGCGGAATCGATGAGCCTTGGTTCGACGTAACCCCAGACCGGCTGGCCGTTGACCAGTGAGTGGCCGAGGTTGCCGGTAAACAAGCCGGAAAGCCAGAGCCAGTACTGGTCCGCCACCCCGCGGTTGAGGTGCAGGGCCGCCTCCAATCGGTGCAGCGCGGCCGGGCTGGCGGCGGCGGTGCGCCCAAGAACCGCGTTGGCCGCATTGCCCGGGAGGACCTCAGTGGCCAGGAACACCAGCACGGACACCACGAATAAGGTGAACACGCCGACAGCGGCCCGCTGGCCGAGGAGGTCGAGGACCGGATGCGCCGCACGACCCGGCCGCGGCCTGGCCGTGGGCGGGGAGCCTGCCGCCCCGCTAGGCTCCGGCCGAGCGGCCCGGGCGCTTGCCACGTCGTCGATCCCTCCCGCCAGCCCGAG
Organism: Streptosporangiaceae bacterium; assembly: GCA_036803065.1. GTDB lineage: Bacteria > Actinomycetota > Actinomycetes > Streptosporangiales > Streptosporangiaceae > JAWWPY01. Next base: position 718 of record DAIRVB010000059.1, on the reverse strand, counting down.
CGGTGGAGTCCGCCAGCACCGTCCAGCCTTCCGCCGCCTCGTCATCCCGCTGCCCCGTCATCCAGCCGGAAGGGCCTGGGCGGGGAAGCTGCCGTCCTGATGACTAGGCCTTCATACCTACCGTAATCAGGCCGCTGCGGCTACGACAATGACAACGACAACGACAAACGTCATGGCTCGCGCCGTGAAGCTTGCGGCTGTGGCACCGGACGGACGGCGCAACGTGCTGGGGGCACGCAGCGAGAGCCAGGCGCCATTCAAGGGGCTGCCCCAGTTGTAGCTTGTTGACCGATTATATAGGCCTAAAGGCTGATATTTACCGGTTTGGCGAGTGAGCTATTTGCCAGAATCGGCCCGTATCCTGCCCTTCGCGGGGATACTCTCCTCAAAGCACAAACCTGAGCGCTGAGCAGTCTCGCTACCATCAGTCCAGGCTGCTCGGCCAAGGCTGTGCACATTCACCTTCGAACCGCCTGATAACCCTGGCCTTATGTCAGTGGAGTTTGGGGCAGCCGGTGTCCGACTTCAACTTCAAGCGTTGCGTTCACCAAGTGACGAACGGAACGGATGTGACGAAGCGGCCTCGCATGCTCGCCTCCAGCCTGGGGATTTCCGAGGGCCCTCCGGTCACGGGAGATGGGCGCACCGGGCCAGGTGGTCGGACGATGCCACCTATATCAGCACTACCAACCTGATGGTCCATGCCGGCGGGGGGCCT
>DAIRVB010000058.1:0-12819 GCA_036803065.1 Streptosporangiaceae bacterium | reverse complement strand
CCGACCGGATGGCACCGCAGCACGAACTCGGGGACGACGCCGAAGTTGCCACTGCCGCCGCGCAATGCCCAGAACAGGTCGGGATGATGCTTCTCGTCCGCCCGGACCACCCGGCCGTCGGCCAGGACCACCTCGGCTTCGATGATGTTGTCGATGGACAAGCCGTACTTGCGCATGATGTGACCGAATCCGCCGCCCAGGATGAGCCCGCCCATGCCGGTATGCGAAATGGCACCGGCGGGCACGGCCAGGCCGTATTCCTGCGTCGCAGCGTCCAGCACCCGCAGCAGTGCGCCGCCCTGAGCCCACGCCGCTCGCGCCTCCGGATCGACCCTCACCCGCTGCATCAGGCTCAGGTCGATCACCACGCCGTCGTCGCACATGCTGTAGCCAGGTGCGCTGTGCCCACCGCATTTCACGGCCACTGGCAATGCCTGGGCGCGCGCGTAACGTACGGCGGTCACCACGTCGCCGGTGGATCGCGGCCGGAGGATCACCGCGGGCTTGCGGCCGATCATCGCGTTCCACAAGGTGCGTGCCTGATCGAACTCGAGTGTGCCCCGGGTGATCACCTCTCCGGCGAAGCCGGCGATGCACGGCTGAACGGTGTCTGTCATGCCGCGATCTCCCTGTCCCTCATATTCCTGAGCGCTACTGGCCCAGGATCACTCCGCACTGCGCGAGCCTGGCCTGGCGATCCGGCCCGTAGCCGAGTTCCGCCAGGATTTCCGAGGTGTGCTCGCCGAGCCCGGGGATGTGCCGGGAGCGGTCCGGCCGGCCGAGCGGGAACCGGATAAGCGGCAGATCACCGACTGGCGAGGAGGCCTGGGCGAACATCCGCCGGTGCCGAAGCTGCGGGTGCTCTAGCACCGAGGCGATGTCACGTACCTCGCCATGCGCGAGACCGGCCTCCCGCAGCCGCGCCAGCCAGACGTGCGAGGGCTGACCGGCGATATGCCGCTCGATCAGGTCCTCCAGCAGCCCCCGGTTTTCCCGCCGGGCCTCGATGGTGGCAAAGCGGGCATCCGTCAACCACGCTGGTTCCCGCGCGACCTCGGTGACGAATCGCTCCCAGTCCCGGGGGCTGGCGACGGCGAGGTTGACGTACCGCCCGTCCGCGGCCAGGTAGGGACCATACGGGCACAGGTACTGGTGGCGCATGCCGGTGCGCGGGGGCTCGGCTCCGCCATGCCAGAGGTGTTGCGGGAAATAGCCGAGCCAGGATGCGGCGGCATCCAGCATCGACATGTCCAGGTACTCCCCCTGCCCGGTGCGGTCCCGGCGGCGGAGCGCGGCCACGATCCCGAGCGCCGCGGTCAGCCCGCCGATGAGGTCGGTGACCGGCATACCAACCTTCGCCGGGGCGTCCGGGTAACCGTTGGTCAGCAGGATGCCCGATTCCCCCTGGATGATCAGGTCGTAGGCCTTGGCGTCCCGGTAGGGCCCGTCATGGCCGTAGCCGGACACGGAGCAGTAGACCAGACCGGGATGATCGGCGGTGAGGTCGGCGTAGCCGAGGCCGAGCCGGTCGGCGACCCCGGGAGCGAAGTTCTCCGCGAACACGTCCGCCCGGGCCGCGAGCTGGCGGACGATCGTGCGGCCCTCGGCCGTGCCGAGATCGACCGCAAGGTCGCGCTTGCCGGCGTTCACCCACACGAAGCCGGTGGACAGGCCGCGCACCGCGTGGTCCCAGCCGCGCAGCACGTCGCCGGAGCCAGGCCGTTCGATCTTGATGACGTCGGCGCCCATCTCCGCCAGCGCGAAGGTGGCGAATGGCAGCGCGATCGCCTGTTCGAAGGCGACCACCCGGACGCCAGCCAGCGGGGCGCGCTCGCCTGTCCCGGGCGAGGAAGAGGAGTCGGGCGAACGCGATCCGGGCATTGGGCCGGCCGGCGCCGCCGGAGGTTCCGTCATTTGACCTGGGGGAACAGCGCTACGGAGGGCGCGTGAGCACGCTTCCAGACCATCACCGACCGGCGGTACCGGATAACGAGCGTGCCGTCCTGCTTGTATCCACGGGTTTCCACCTTGACGATGCCCTGCCCGGGCCGGCTCGCCGACTCGCGCCGCTCGATGACCTCTGATTCGGAGTAGAGCGTGTCGCCGGCGAACACCGGATTCGGCAGCACGATCTCGTCCCAGCCCAGGGCGAAGCCGTTCTCGCTCACGTCTGCGACGCCCATCCCGGCCACGATCGACAGCGTCAGCGCGCTGTTCACCAGGCAACGTCCCCACTCCGTGCGGGCGGCGTAGTCGATGTTGAAGTGGATCTGGTTGCTGTTGTTCGTGAGCAGGGTGAACTGGATGTTGTCGGCCTCGGTGACGGTCCGCCCGTAACGGCAGCGGTAGATGTCGCCGACCTCGAAGTCTTCAAAGAAGCGGCCTTCCCAGCCGGGTTTGACCTGACTCATCAGCCGGTCACCTGCCCGGTCCCGACGAGTTCGAGCAGGCGCTGGGCACGCAGCACGATCGGCCGGTCCACCAGCTGGCCGCCCACCGTCACCGACGCGTCACCGCGCGCTTCGGCCGCCTGGAATGCGTCCACCACCTGCCGCGCGTACTCGATCTCATCGGGCCGCGGGCTGAAGATCCGGTTGATCACCTCGACCTGGCGCGGGTTGAAGGTGGACTTCGCGGTGAAACCCAGCCGCCGCGCCTGCAAGGTGTCGCGTTCTATGCCCTCGGCGTCATCAAGATTCGGGAAGACCCCGTCGATGCTGACGACCCTCGCCGCGGCCGCCGCGTAGACGAGCATGGACCGGGCGAAGATCAACTCGGCGGCTTCGGCCTCGCGGGCGGTGCCCAGCCCGATATCGAGCGCGAGGTCCTCGGCCCCGAGCATGAGCCCGACGATGCGCGGGTGCGCCCGCGCGATCGCGGCCGCGGACAGGATGGCCGCCGGGCTCTCGATGGCCGCGACGATCCGGGTCGAGCCGGGCTCGATCAAGGCCTGGCGCTCGATGTCGTCGAGGCGGCTGGCGAGTTCGGCGACCTGGCCCGGATCTTCGCACTTGGGCAGGCAGACACCGCCCGGTGCGGCAGGGACAATCTCGGCCAGGTCGTCGGCGAACCACTCGGTCGACGCGGCGTTGAGCCGGACATAGCGCTGCGGCCGGAACGGGGTGCGCAGCGCGGCAGCGACCATCGTGCGCGCCTGCGTCTTGGACTCCGGCAGCACGCCGTCCTCGAGATCCAGGAACACGCAGTCGACGTCGGAATCGGCTGCCCTGGCGAGAAAGCGTTCCTTGTTTCCCGGCACGAACATCCAGGACCGGGTGGGACGCGTGGACATGGGCATATCTCCTTGATCTCGCTCAGTAGGACCGCGGCAGCCCGAGCACCCGCTGGCCCAGGAAGGCCAGGATCAGGTTGTTGCTCACTGGCGCGATCTCCAGCAGCTTGGTCTCGCGGAATTTGCGTTCGATGTCGTACTCGGCGGCAAAGCCGTTACCGCCGAACGTGAGCATCGCGGCGTTGCCTGCCTGGAACGAGGCCTGGGAGGCGAGCAGTTTGGCGGTGTTCGCCTCGGCCCCGCACGGCTGGCCGGCGTCGAACAGGGTGGTGGCTTGAAACCGCATCAGCGACGCCGCCTGTACCTGGGCGTAGGCCTGGGCGAGCGGAAACGCGACCCCCTGGTTGGCACCAATCGGGCGGCCGAAGACCTGGCGCTCGCTCGCGTACGCGGTCGCGCGATCGAGGAAAAACCGCCCATCACCGATCGCCTCGGAGGCGATCAGGCACCGCTCGGCGTTCCAGCCGTCGATGATCTCCCGGAAACCCTGGCCTTCGGCGCCGATGAGGTTCTCCGCTGGCACCCGCAGATCGGTAATGAACAACTGATAGGTGTGGTGGTTGAACATCATCGGGATACGGCGGGTCTCGACTCCGCCGCCCGCGTCCCGGAGATCGACCAGGAAGAGCGACAGGCCCTCGGTCCGGCTGCTGACCTGATCAGCCGGGGTGGTGCGGGCCAGCAGCAGCATCAGGTCGGACTGTTCCGCCCGGCTGATGAAGACCTTCTGGCCGTTGATGACGTAGTGGTCGCCATCGCGCTCGGCCCGGGTGGAGATCTGCGTGGAGTCCGACCCCGCGTCGGGCTCGGTGACCGCGAACGCCTGCAGCCGCAGATCACCCGCGGCCAGCCCGGGCAGGTAACGGTTCTTCTGCTCCTCGCTGCCGTGCCGCAGCAGCGCGCCCATCGTGTACATCTGCGCGTGGCAGGCATTCGCGTTGCCTCCGGAGGCGTGGATCTCCTCCAGCACGATCCCCGCCTCAGTGATGCCGAGACCGCCGCCGCCGTACTCCTCGGGGATGAGCACCGACAGCCAGCCGAGGCTGGTCAGCGTCGCGACGAATTCCTTCGGGTAGGCCCCGGTCGTCTCCAGGGTGCGCCAGTACTCGCCCGGGAACCGGGCGCAGACGTCCCGCACCGCGCCGGCGATGGCCAGTTGGTCGTCAGTCAGCGAGAAGTCCATGCGTCAGCGGAAGCGTCCGGCTGCGATCACGCTCTTCGCGAGCGTGAGGAAGTGCTCGATCTCCTCCCACTGACGGGAGTCGTCAGCGGGAACATAGGCCACGTTGCATCGCGTCACCCCGGCTGCTGCGTGCTCGGCGAGCTTGGCAGGCAGGCCAGACAGGTCAGTACCGACATACATCGGCACACCATCGATCATCTCGTCCGGGATCGACCGCCGCGCAGCTGCGAACCCCTCGGTCCGGTATTTCGCCTGAATCGTGTCCACAACGTCGCCCCAGCCCATCCGGTGCAGCATCTGCGAGTAGCCCTGCTGCAGGGAGTAGAACGTCAGCACCTTCTTCAGCGCCCAACGCGCCTGGCTGATGTCCTCGTGCAGGCTCACCCGGATCTTGGAGACGACCTGGATCTCAGCCGGGTCGCGGCCCGCTTCCCGCGCGCCGTCGCGGACGTTGCCCACGATCTCGGAGATCATCTCGCCGTTGGCCATGTTGACCATGACCCCGCCGCAGAGCTTGCCCGCCAACTTGGCCATCTGCGGGCCGAGACCGGCCAGCCAGATCTCCAGCGGCGCCTCTGGCGGCTTGAAGGACAGCTTGAATCCGCCCCGGGTGGAGTAGAAGTCCCCGGTGATGTCCGGGACCTTCTCGCCCGAGTACACAGCGCGGACGATCTCGATGTACTCCCGCGCCAGCGCTACCGGGCGGGAGAACTCCTCACCGTGCCAGCCGGAGATAATGCCGTTGCCGACGCCCAGGCCAAGCAGCAGCCGGCCGCCGCTCATCTCATTGAACGTGGCAGCCTGAATGCCCATGGTGACCGGGGACCGGCCGAACACGTGGTAGATCGCGGTGCCCAGCTTCACCTCGCTGGTCAGCGCCGCCATCGCAGACAGCAGCACCATCGGGTCGCGACTGTTCGACTCGCCCTTCCACACGCAGCCAAACCCGCGCCGCTCGGCCTCCACCGCGGCGCGCAAGCAGATGCCGGACGGGATCTGGGCGGCTGAGTTGAACTCGGTATCGATGATCACGTCTGGGTCCTTTTCTCCATCAGCCCAGGTACCAGCCCTTGGGATCAAGTTCCTCGCGGAGCAGGGCCCGCTGCGCCCCCGTTGGCTCGGGAGTCTCGCCCGGTCCGCCGGCCGGCACGATGAGCGGCATGGGAGTGCTGGCGAGCACGGCTTCGGGGGTCTCGCCGGGGTGAACACTGGCGAGCACGGCGCCAGTGTCACTGATCTCGATGATCGCCCGGTCGGTAATGACCGCGGCGGTACCGCCGCCGGGCAGGCCGGCTTCCCCGCGCGGCCGCCCGTTCAGAATCCGTCCGGGGCTGGTCAGGAACTCGACCGCGGGCCGGAACTTGCGGGGGTCATGCCGCATGACCACGAACACCCGGCCTGCGAGCGAGGCGATGTCGTTCCCGCCCCCGGAGCCGTTGAACCGGCGGACCGAGCCGTCGTCGCCCCGCACCAGGGTGGTGTTCAGCGAGCCGGACGGATCCACCTGCAAGGCGCCGAGGATGCCTAGGGTCACCCGGCCGCCGTGGAGCATGGCACCGAGCGCGTCCAGCACCCCGCCGAAGGACCATGCGTCCTTCCACATCCGCGGGTCGGCGATGCCCATAGCCGGCTCCACCGGGCGCGGCATGAACACGCCCAGTTCCAGCAGCAACTGAATGCCCGGGGCAGTTGTCCGCTGCGCGAGCAGCGCAGCGATCTGCGGCAGCCCGAGGCCCACCATGGCCACGTCGTCGTCACGCAGGCGGCTCGCCGCGGCCACAGCCATCATCTCGCCCGGCGTCCACGGGTGGCCGGCCATCAGGCCACCGCCTCGGCGAGGAACCGGGCCGCGACGAACCGGGCGAAGGTCTCGCCGCCCTCCCGGCTGGCGGCGACGTACTCGGTGAGCAGGGCTGCGTCGTAGTCGTAGGCGCCATAGACGGCGGTCGGGCGCGCGCCGCCCGGCACCTCCGCGACCCCGGCCACCACCGTGCCCGGGACGGTGACCCGGTCCGGGTCGATCCCGCCCAGCGGCACCACCCGCTCGGCGGTCACTATCACTCTGGCTGACGCCATCGCCGTCTCCTTTATGGACCAGAGCGGCCCGGAGACCGACGCGTTCCCCTGCTCGTCGCAGACGTCGGCGTGGACGATCGCGACGTCCGGGCGGACCGCCGAGACCGCCAGCACCGGGGAGCCGGAGAACGGGTCAGTGATCATCGCGGCCCCGCCGGAAGGGATGAGCCGCTCCAGCAACTGCGAGCCGATGAGCGACCGGGTCGGCAGAAAGGGCAGGCCGAGGCTGCCCGCCAGCAGCCGCAGCGTGAGGCTGAGCGTCGAGTACTCCTCAGCGGCCAGCCCGGCCGAGATGGCCCGGTTCACCGAGTGCAGCGGGCCGAACCGGTCGAGGGAGCCGCCGGAGTAGATGAGCCGGTCCACACAGCCGGAGCCAACCAGCAGGTCGGTCTCCAGGCCCCCGACCACCTGGGTGAGCGTGAGGCCGCGGCGGCCGCCCCGGATGAGCTCGGCCGCCGCCGCCACCGCGCTGCGGGTGATCGCGAAGCCGGTGAGCGCTAGGTGCGTGCCGTCCTTCACGATGGACAGCGCCTCGGCCAAGGACGACACCTTGCTCATGGTCAATCGAGGCCGAGCAGCTTGGCCGGGTTGTCGCAGAGGATCGTCCGGATGTCGTCGCCGGAAACCCCGAAGCCCAGCAGGGCGCGGACGAACACCCGCATGCCGTCGATGGCGTCGAGATGGAGTACCTGGCCGAAGTCGCTGCCGGAGACGCAGCGACCCGCCCCGATCCGCTGAATCGTGGTGACGGTCTCCATCGGGTCCTGGACCGGCTGGTAGAGCGAGGGGATCATCGGCTGGCAGTAGGTGCCGACATAGGTGCCCAGCGCCGCGAGCTGCTCCATCTCCTCGATCAGCAGCTTGTTGAGCTCCAGCAGCGGGTGATCCAGCACGGTGCGGACCCCGAGTTCGGCGGCGAGGGTGGCCAGCGGCAGCAGTTCCTCGAAGTCGGTATGGCCCAGCGCGACCGCCACGCTCGCTTCGGCCGCGAGCTCCATCACCTCGCGGACCTCGGGCCGGACGGTGCCGTCGCCGTTGGCCAGCCGCACGTAGTCGTCCTCACTCGGGTTGAGCCCGGCGAACCGCGCCCACCCGTACGACTTGAACGTCGGGAACCAGATGCACCGGAAGTTGGGGTACTGAAGCCCGATCCGGACCGCTTCGGGGTTGATGCCGAGGTTCAGCCCGAGCCCGCCGTATACCTCGATCCGGTGCTCCAGGCGGCCGTCGGCGACCATCTCGTCGATCTGGCGCTGGACCAGGTAGGCCGAGCCCGCGGTGAGGTTCCAGTGGTCCTTGAAGGCGATGGCGCGCATCTTCGCCCTGGACGCCTCGACCGCGATCTGGAGCATGTCCTGCGAGCGCGGGACGAAGTCCGGGAACGCGTGGATGTGGTGGTCGATGGCGCCCACGAGGTACTCATCTTCCATGCCCGGCTTTATCGCGCGCAGGGCCGGATTGTCCTTGAGCATCTCGTAGAAGTACGACCGGGAGTTGAGCTGGCGTGCCCGCTCCAGCGTGAGGGTCCGGCCAACCATGCCCTCCCGCAGGGCGGCGTCATACAACGCGTGCTCGTCACACATCTGCTTCCAGGCCTCGCTTCTGCTCTGCCGAGCCGAACGTCCGGCGTCCCGGCTCATGGGGGTCAGCACCCTGTGACGCCGGGCACGGCAGTAGCATAGCAGAATCATATTCTGTATAACAGAATCAGTTCTTCGAGCTGTTCCGGGGGACTACGCCGGGCGCCCACTAGAATGTCCGCGACCAGGGTTGACTCAAGGCCACCCCATCTCAGCAGAACGGTATCCCGATCCCGAACAGACGAGCTGTGAGCACCCAGAGTCCCGCTGGCGATGGCCGGAGCAGGGAGATCGGGGCGCAGGAACGCCTGCCGGGACCCCGCTACCCGATCGAGTCGGTGGACAACGCGCTGAAGCTGCTGAAGATGCTGCGGGACCGGACGGCGATCGGGGTGTCCGAGGTCAGCGAGGATCTGGCGGTCGCCCGCTCGACCGCGCACCGGCTGCTCGCGATGCTCGCGCATCACGGCTTCGTGCAGCAGGATCCTGCGACGAAGGCATACAAGGCGGGACCTGTGCTGGTGGAGGTCGGCCTCGCCGCCTTGCGCGACTCCGACATCCGGCCGGTGGCACGGCCGTTCATCGAGGAAGTCGTCGGCGAGCTCGACGAGACCATCCACCTAGTCGTGCTGAACGGCATGCAGGTGCTCTTCGTGGACTGCGTGGAAGGCACCCGGGCGCTGCGGGCAGGCTCGCGGACCGGGACCCTGCTCCCCGCCCACTGCACCGCCGGCGGCAAGACCCTGCTGGCGGAACTCCCGGACGAGCGCGTTCGCGCGGTGTACCCGGATGAGCAGCTGGAGCAGCTCACCCCCGAGTCAGTCGGCACGGTGACCGGCCTGCTCACACAGCTCGACGAGGTCCGGCGGCACGGCTACGCGCTGAACAACGGCGAGAGCGAGCCGGGATTGCGCGCGGTGGCCGTGGCGATCCGGGATGCGGCCGGGCGCCCCCGGGCCGCCCTCACCCTCGCAGCCCCCGAGTACCGGCTGCGTCCCGATCAGGTACCGGGTGTGGTTGCCGCCATGCGCCGGGCCGCTGACCGTATCGGCCAGATAATCCACTAGCGCATCAAGATCCCGGCGGGAGCCGCCGGGAAAATGACCGGACACTGCCCGGAGCCGACCGGGCTGGTGCACGGGCGCTTGCGCAGCGCCTCCCCCCGCCCCCGTGTGGCTGACCGGGATGACGCCGATGCCTGCGCGAGCAGCCGGATCCCGCCGCCCCGCTTGACACTGTTCACCCATGTCATGATAATTCAGTTCTGCTATCCAGAATAGGATTCTGTTAGCATACACGGCCGAGCCCGGACCGGTCAGCGATGGCGCACCTGCGCAGCCGGGCGCAACGCATCCTCCGGTCAGCGCAGTCCAGGAGCGAGGTGAACAGCCGTGGCCGCATCCTCTCAGGCACCCCCGGGATCTGCTGCGCTGGCACTGCGCATTCACGGTGCCCGCAAGGCGTTCGGCGGAGTCGTGGCCGTCGACGGCGTCGATCTGGAGCTGTCCCCGGGCGAGGCGGCCGCCGTGATCGGACCGAACGGGGCGGGGAAAAGCACCCTGCTCAAGCTGGTCGCGGGAATGCACCGGCCGGACGCGGGAGAGATCCTGCTCGGGGAGCGGCGCCTGGACCGGCTGGCTGTGCATCAGATCACGCGCAGCGGTGTCGCGCTCGCACATCAGGTGCCACGGCCCTTCCCGGGCCTGACGGTCCTGGAGAACATCCGGGTCGGCAGCATGGCGGCCCGGCCCCGGCGCTCCCCCGCCGAGCTTGCGGCGCTGCTCGAGCTGTGCGGACTGGAAAGCAAGGCTGATCGCCGCGCCGGATCGCTGGGGGTGCTCGATCTCAAGCGCCTGGAAGTCGCCCGTGCCCTTGCCACCAAGCCGCAGGTGCTGATGCTCGACGAAGTCGCGGCCGGCCTGGCCGGCCGGGAGCTCGATCAGGCGATCGAGATGATTCACCGCGTTCACCGGACCGGGCTGTCATTGCTGCTCGTCGAGCACATCGAACGGGTGGTCCGGGAGGTCGTCACCCGCGTCCTGGTGCTCAACTGGGGAAAGCCGATAGCCACCGGGACGCCCGCGGAGGTCGCGCAGGACGCTCAGGTGCGCGCGGTCTACCTGGGGAACGGCTCGGCGGCGGCGCGTACGGACGCGCGCCAGCGGCCGTCATCCGATCGGCCGAAGGCGCTGGCGGTCGAGAAGCTGACCGCGGGCTACGGCCACATGGTGGCGCTCCGCGATGTCTCCTTCGCTATCGGCGAAGGCGAGATCGTCGCGGTTCTCGGCGCCAACGGTGCGGGGAAATCGACCCTGTGCGGGGCGATCATGGGCACCGTCCGGCTGACCTCGGGCTCGGTCATCGCGTTCGGCACCGAGGTCACCGGCCGCCCGGTGCACGAGCGTGCCCGTAGCGGCATCGCCTACTGCCAGGAAGGCCGGCGGATCTTCGCGGACCTGACGGTCGAGGAGAACCTGGCCCTCGGGGCGCCGCTTTCCCTGGCCGCCGCCGAGCTCAGGGAACGCATGGCGGGGGTGCACGACACATTCCCGATACTGGCGGAGCGCAAAGAGCAGCGCGGGGGCACGCTGTCAGGCGGCCAGCAGCAGATGCTGGCTGTCGGGCGCGCCCTGATGGCCCAGCCCCGGCTGCTGATCTGCGATGAGCTCTCGCTCGGGCTCGCACCCGTGGCGATCGACGCCCTGTATGCGGCCCTCGGCAGGGTGAACAGCCAGGGCGTAGCGATCCTGCTGGTCGAGCAGAACGTGCACCGCTCGCTGGAACTGGCCGACAGCGCCGTGGTGCTCTCCCGCGGCCGTGTCTCCTACCAGGGCGATCCGGCAGGGCTGCTGGCCGACACAGATCTCGATGCCGCCTACTTCGGGCGGCACGAAGACCCGCTGATTCCACCCAAGCGAAGGAGTAAAGCGCAATGATCCCACGATCACTTCGGGTGGCAGCCGGCGCGGCCAGCCTGCTGCTGATGGCCGGGTGCGCGGGCAACGCCACCACCAGCTCAAGCGGGTCCGGCAGCACGGGCCCCATCGTGGTCGGCGCCAGCATGGCGCTGTCCGGCCAGATCAATCTGGCATCGACCCTGGCTGGCTACCAGATGAAGATCAACGAGATCAACAAGGCAGGCGGCCTGGACGTCGGCGGCGCCAAGCGCAAGATCCAGCTCAAGGTCCTGGACAACCGCGGCGACACCAGTACCATGCTCCAGCAGGTCCGCACGCTCGTCCTGAACGACGGGGCCAGCGCGCTGCTCGGGTCGTGCTGCCAGGAGAACATCGACATGGAGGCGCAGGCCGACGCCCTCAAGGTACCGCTGGTCGAGGTGGACCTGCCGGTCGAGCTCCTGCCGCCGGGCAAGGGCTACACGTGGGACGCCTTCCAGTCGCTCGCCGACGCGGCGCACCAGTTCTACCAGATCGCCGGCACGGTCAGCACCAACAAAAAGACACTGATCGTGACCGACAACGACGCGCAGGGAATATCCACGGCCAAGCTGTGGACACAGCTCGGCCAGCAAGCTGGATTCACTGCCGCTTCCACCAAGGCGGTGCCGACCGGTACCACGGACTTCTCGAACGTGATCGCCTCCGGTAAGTCCAGCGGCGCGCAGATCCTCATCGCTTCCATGACCCCGCCCGACTGCTTCGCCATGTGGAAGCAGATGAAGGCGCTCGCCTACACGCCGAAGCTGGCGATCGGGCTGCAGTGCGCGCAGACACCCGGCTGGGGCTCGCTCGGCAGCCTCGGTAACGGCACCCTCGTCGTGGTGAACTGGACCAAGACGGCCGGATTGCCCTACACGGCACAGGTCATCAAGGAATACGGTGCCAAGTTCCCGTCCCTGACCGATCTGGCGTCGGTGGCTGGCGGATATCACGCCGCCGATATCCTGCTGGCCGCGATCAAGCAGGCCGGCTCGGACCATCCGCAGGCCATCAACAAGGCGATGGGCACCGTCCGTATCACCTCGGCGCTGGGCCTGAATTCGTTTAAGAACAATAAGAGCATTACGCCGACCTACCTGGGGCAGTGGGAGAACGGCGGCATCGCTCAGGTATGGCCGACCAAAGGCGCGGTACCCCTCAAACCGCTCAGCGGCCTGAAGTAGTCCGGGATCCCGGAAGACATGTCAGCCGACGTCCTGGCCGCCGGCGTCCTCGCCGGCGGCCTGTACGCCCTCGTCGGGCTCGGGATCTCGCTTGTCTTCGGTGTCCTGAAGCTGATGAACCTCGCCCACGGCGAGTTCGTCACGGGCGGAGGCTACCTCGCCGCCCTGTTCGTGACCGGCGCCGGGCTCGATCCGCTGGTGGTGCTGCCCATCGCCATGCTCGGCGTGGCGCTCGTGGCCTATCCGCTGCAGCGGTTCCTGCTCACGCCCTTGCTGCGCGGCAGCCAGGCCGCGCCGCTGGTGGCGACCTTTGGGCTGTCCCTGCTGCTCCAGGCCATATACCAGGCCCTGTTCGGGACCCACCCGAAGAGCCTCCAGGCCTCCTACGCCACGAGCGGCATGAGCGTGCTCGGGGTACGGGTGCAGACCGTGTACGTGATCTCCTTCGCGCTGGCGATCGTGCTCTGCCTGGGCACGCACCTGATCCTCACCAGGACCCGGGCGGGTGGCGCGGTGCGCGCCGCGTCCGCCGATCCGGAAACTGCCGCGGTGCTCGGCCTGAACG
>DAIRVB010000057.1:5120-12821 GCA_036803065.1 Streptosporangiaceae bacterium | reverse complement strand
CCGGTAGGACATCCTGGCCCGGCCCGTGATCGGGCAGACGTCGGCCGCCGGGGCCCTGCGCCGGTGCCCGGCGTGGATTCGGTGCCGCCTGGTCGGCGGCGAGCAGTGCCGTGGTTCTGGCCTGCCCGGCCATCTGGGCCATCACCTGGCGCGCGCCACCGGCTGAAGGCAGCGGCGCGCCGGTCAGCCGCGGCGGGCGCGGAATGCGGCGGTCTTGACCCTGTTCTGGCAGGACGTGGAGCAGAACCGGCGGGTGCCGTTGCGCGAGGTGTCCACGTAGACCTGGTCGCAACGCGGTGCGGTGCAGACGCCGAGCCGGCCCCGCAGGTCGCTGCCCAGGACGACGGCGAGCCCGGTGGCGCAGCCTGCGGCCCACCCGATGACGGTGGAATCCTGCGCCCCGTGGAAGTGCAGGTGCCACGGCTCGCCGTCGTGGCGGTCGAGCCACGGGTGTGCTCCGGTCACCGCGAGCAGCCGGTTGAGCTGATGAGCCGCCGCGTCGACGTCGCCGGAGACGACACCGGCGAACACGGCACGGAAGGCCTCCGCAAAGTCGCTGAGCTGGGCCGCTTCCCGTTCGGAAAGCTCGTGGGTGTCAGGAAGGGCAGCCCGGAGTGCCGCAGTTGCCGCCCGGGCCAGGTCCGGCCCGGCCGGCCGGGCGTAGTCCTGGCCCCGGGCCTCACCCGCGGTGAGCGTGTTGACGAGGCGGACCGCCATCGCCACCACGGCATCCATGTGACTGTTGAAGTTCACTTGACCGGTTACGACCTCGCGCTCTAGGTTGTGACTGCCGAAAGCATAGTCGTCAGTGACAAGGAGGCGGGCGTGCCCGACGTGGATACCGCTGTCGCCCAAGGCTGGATCGACCGCTGGGACGTGCAGCAGACCAGCTACCTGCCGGACCGGGAAGACAGGTTCGCGGCGCTCATCGATGCCGTCGAGGCGGGCACCGGCCGCGCCGACCCGCTCGTGCTCGACCTTGGCTGCGGGCCCGGTTCGCTCGCCGTCCGGCTGCTGGACCGGATCCCGGACGCCACTGTCGTCGCTATCGACACCGATCCGCTGCTACTGGCCCTGGGCCGCGCCACCTATGGCGGCCGGGCCGGGTTGCGCTTCGCCGACCTCGACCTGCGCAGCGCGGGATGGGCCGGCTCGCTCGGCCTCGGCCGCGGCGCCGACGCGGCGGTGAGCACGACCGCGCTGCACTGGCTGAGTGCCCCGGCGCTGCGCGCCATGTATGCGGAGCTGGCCACGGTGCTGCGCCCGGGCGGCCTGCTGCTCGACGGTGATCACCTCCAGGAGGACGAGGCGGCGACCCCGACACTGGCCCGGCTCGGCCGGGCGCTGATCGAGCACGAGGAACAGCGGCGGTTCCCTGCTGGGCCATCCGAGACCTGGGGAGGCTGGTGGGACGCGGTCACCGCCGATCCTGTGCTGGCCGGGCCCACGGCGGAGCGGGAGCGGCGGCGGCTGAGCGAGAACCATCACGGCGCGGAGTCGGTGCTGCTCGGCACGCATGTCGATGCCCTGCGTGCGGCCGGTTTCACCGAGATCGGGACCATCTGGCAGCGCGGCGAGAACCGCATCCTCTGCGCCGTCCTCGGCTGACTGCCGCGGGCCAGCCCAGCCTGCCAGCCCAGCCTGCCAGCGGCGGCGGACCGCCAGGCCAGCGGGGTCAGTGACCTTTGGCCGTCGCCAGAATGGCGCACCCGTACTAGCGTTCGGTCCTAGTGGTCCGTCGGCGCTGTCGCCGATCCCGGGCAGCAGTGGAGGCACGTCATGGAAACACCCCTCACGCCGATGGAGTTCGCCCGCCGGACCCGCCGTCTGCACGGTTCCCGCGAGGCGGTGGTCGACGGTGATCTGCGGCTGTCCTACGAGGAGTTTTTTGACCGCTGCGACCGGTGGTCGTCGGCGCTGCAGGGCCTGGGCGTCGGGCGGGATGATCGCGTGGCGACGATCGCGCCCAACACCCACGCGCAGCTCGAGTCGTTCTACGCGGTGCCGCAGATCGGGGCGGTGCTGGTCCCGGTCAACTACCGGCTGACCCCGGAGGACTTCGTCTACATCGTGAACCACTCGGGCGCCACGGTGGTCTGTGCCGCCCGCGATTACCTGGACGCGGTGGACAGCGTCCGTGACCAGATGCCGGAAGTCACGCACTTTGTGTCCTTGGAGGGCGCCAGGGACGGCTGGCTGGACTACGAGGCCGCGATCGCGGCGGCCGGCCCGGGCTTCAAGCGGCCGGTGATCGACGAGCGGGACCTGCTGACGATCAACTACACCAGCGGGACCACGGCGCGCCCGAAGGGCGTGATGATCACGCACCGGAACGCGGCGATGAACTCCATCGGCACCCTGCTGCACCTGCCCATCGGCGTGGGTGAGCGCTACCTGTGGACCCTGCCGATGTTCCACGCCAACGGCTGGACCTTCACCTGGACGGTGACGGCGGCCGGGGCCACCCACGTCTGCCTGCCCAAGGTCGGCCCCGCGGCGGTGTTCAGGCTGATCCGCGACGAGAAGATCCGCTGGCTGTGCGCCGCGCCCACGGTGCTGATCTCACTCGCGAACGCCCTGGCGGAGGTGCGCGGCGAGGTCCCGGCGGGCGTGCACGTGGTGACAGCGGGGGCGCCCCCCGCGCCGGCCACGATCGAGCGGCTGGAGGGGGAGTTCGGCTGGCAGGTGACGCACGCCTACGGGCTCACCGAGACGGCCCCCTTCATCCTGGTCTGCGCGCCGCTGCCGGAACACGAGAACCTGGCCCCGGGCGACCGGGCCGTGCTGAAATCCCGGCAAGGAGTGGAACTGCTCACCTCGGGTGAGCTGCAGGTGATGGACACCCTCGGTCACGAGGTGCCGGCGGATGGGCTGTCGCTGGGCGAGATCGTCGTCCGGGGGAACGTCGTGATGGACGGCTACTACCGCGATCCGGAGGCGACGCAGCGGGCGATGGGCGACGGCTGGTTCCACACCGGCGACGCGGCCGTGGTCCATCCCGACGGCTACGTGGAGATCCGGGACCGGCTGAAGGACGTGATCATCAGCGGTGGCGAGAACATCTCCACGGTCGAGGTCGAGGCGGCGCTGCTGCGCCACCCCAGCATCCAGGAGGCCGCGATCGTCGGGCTGCCGCACAAGAAGTGGGGTGAGGCGCCGTACGCGTTCGTGGTGCTGCGCACGGGCGCCGCGGCGAGCGAGGAGGAGATCATCGCCTTCGCCCGTGACCGCCTCGCGCACTTCAAGGCCCCGCACGGGGTGACGTTCGTCGAGGAACTGCCCAAGACAGCGACCGGCAAGATCCAGAAGTTCGTCCTGCGCACCGGTGCGCCCAACCTCGCCCGCCAGTAGCCAGCGCCAGCGGTCAGCCCGGGCCTGGAGCCCGCGGCACCGGGGATCAGGCCATCGCGGGCGACGGAACGGCGCGGCGCGGGTCGAGCAGGCCGGGCCACCGCCACCTCGGCGATGGGATCCAGGTCGTTTTCCGTTGCATCCCTTATGTCGATCGCTGGCACGGTCCTGGCCTGGCATGCTCACCTGATGAGTTCACGCAGGCGGCGGCCGATGAATGCCTGCTCAGGCGTGGTCGGTTCGAGCGCGAGAGCGGCCCGGTAGGCAGCGGCAGCGTCGTCGGTGCGGCCGAGCCGGCGAAGCAGTTCCGCCCGGGCGACGTGCAGTTGGGGCCAGCGGGCCAGCTGGGGATCCTTGCCGACGGCGTCCAGGATGACCAGGCCGGCCGAAGGGCCTTCGGCCATGGCGACCGCGACGGCGCGGTTCGCCTCGGTCACCGGGGTCGGCTCGTAGCGGATGAGCTCACCGTAGAGGGCAGCGATCTCACGCCAGTCCGTCGCGGCGGCCGAAGGCGCCCCCGAATGGCAGGCGGCGATCGCGGCCTGTAGCTGGTAGGCGCCGGGGCGCCCGCCCCGCAGGGCCCGCTCGACCAGGGCCTCGCCCTCGGCGATCATCTCCTGGTCCCAGCGGGCGCGGTCCTGGTCCGCCAGCAGCACGAGGTCACCATCGGCGCTGACCCGGGCGCCCCGCCGGGCGTCGGTGAGCAGCAGCAGCGCGAGCAGGCCGGTCACCTCCGGTTCGTCCGGAAGCAGGATGGCGAGCGCGCGGGCCAGCCTGATCGCCTGGTCGCAGAGTTCGCCGCGGACAAGCGACCGGCCGCTGGCGGGCTTGTGGCCCTCGGTGAACACGAGGTAGACGACGCGAAGTACTCCCGCGAGGCGTCCCGGCAGGTCGGCTGGGGGCGGAACGCGGAAGGAGATGCCGGCCTGGCGGATTTTCCGCTTGGCCCGGACCAGGCGCTGCGCCATCGTCGGTTCCGGGACCAGGAACGCGGCCGCGATCTGTGCGGTGCCCAGCCCGCACACCGACCGCAGGGTCAGCGACACCCGTACCGCTGGGTCGAGGGCCGGGTGGCAGCAGGTGAAGATGAGGCCGAGCTCGTCGTCGGCGTCCGACGGCCACCCGCCAGCCGGCTCACCCGCAGATGACTCGCGCATAGCTTCGGCTTCCTTGTCTGCCCGGCGGGCCTCACGGCGCAGCCGGTCGAGAGCCTTGTGCCTGGCCGCGCCGATCAGCCACGCCCGCGGGCTGGCCGGGACGCCCTCCGCGGGCCATTGCGCCAGGGCGGCCGCGCACGCGTCCTGGACGGCGTCCTCGGCCACCTCCAGGTCACCCACCAGGCGGGTGACGGTCGCGACCGCCGCCCACCAGTGGGCACGGAACAGGTCGTCGTACGGGCCGCTCAGGAGGGGGCCCTCACCTGCACCACCGGGCGCACCTCGATGGACCCGTCGAACGCCGTCGGCAGGGTCGCCGCCCATTTCAGCGCCTCGTCCAGGTCGGCGCACTCGACCAGGGTGTAGCCGCCGAACTGCTCCTTGATCTCGGCGGCGGGGCCGTCGGTGAGCAGGGTCTCGCCGTCGCGGACCTGGAGGGTGGTCGCCGCGGACGGTGGCTCTAGCGGGGCGCAGTCAATCAGGACGCCCGCCTTGGCCATCGCCCCGGTCGCCGCTTCCCAGCTCTGCACCATCTCGGTGAACTCCGGCGTGCCCGGCTCGGGCAGCGGCTTGTCGGGCCCGTACAGCAGGAACAGGTATTTCATCGTGTACCGCCTCTCGTCGCCGGCAGCGGCTGCCGACTTCCAGTAATAGTCGAACGACGATGCCCTGAATCGACAGGGGGAAGGTCGCACCCTCGGGCCGGATGCTCATGTTCGCAGCTCAGGGGATCAGCAAGGAGAGCGACTGGTCGATAGCGCGGAAGTTGTCGGGATCGGTGGTGATCACGGCGTGGCCGTAATCTCGCGCACAGTGCCACGGACACGCCGACACACCGCGCTCACCCGCGCGGGACTGCGGGAAGATCGCACCTTGGAGATGCCCTCTCGACCTCGGACGGATGATCCCTAATCAAGATCAGTCATCCCAGGCCAGAGGGCATCTTTCCGTCCATCCCAAGATCCGTTACCCAGCCTTGACCGGTGGATCGAGGCTAAGTCCGGCCGACTGGCATGGCCGCGACGTAGTAGTCGCAGGCCTGCGCGTCGTCTCGCGTCTGCAGGGACTTCGGCAGATGGAAAGCCATGTGGCGGCTTCTTTCGATTGACAATTACAGCGTCAGGAAGCGGGCTGGCTCGGCAAGGGTGATCTCGGCTCCGCCGAGGTCGGCGAGTCGTGCTGCGAGCGTTGCCTCGGCGAGATGCCGGGGGAGGGCAGCGCTGAACTTCAGGCCATCGAGAGCCTTGTCGTCCACGGCGGGCAGGCAGAGCCGGCCCTCGGTGCCCGTCACGGCAGCGTGCCACATGTCGGGGGTGACATCGCTGCGGAGGCGAACGAAGAACTCCTCCGCCCGCTGTGCGGTGTCGGCAACGGAGCTAAGGGTGGCGATGAGGGTGGCGTTGGCGCGCAGGCCAGCCCATGTCCACCAGCGCACGTCCCGGCCAGAATCGCGGGAGATCACGGTTCCGCCGGGATGGACCATGTTGATGGCCGCCTCGCGGGCCCCGGCGAGCCGGGCCTCCGCACGGCTGGTCAGCCGGGCTGGTGGGTCCGCGCCGAGCAGCACGTCACGGATCGCACGGCTCAGCGCGAAGGATGCACCGCCGGTACCGGGGAAGATCCAGCGTGCTTTACCGCCCCCGTCGGCCGGCTCCACGAAGCAGCAGCGGCGCTTGAAGTCGATCCAGGTGACCCGCCAGCTGCGCCCGGCGAGCAGCAGCAGGTAGATGCGGATCCTCCGCACCTGGTCCCCAGGCAGCGCTGGGTTCTCCGCGAGATAGTCCTCCCAGGTCGGACCGGCATCGAAGGCGCGGGCTGCCAGCTTGAACGGGCCGATCTTCCGGTGCTTGTGCAGGCCCTGGATGCCTATCTTCTGCAGCAGCTTTTCCAGTTGCCTGGACAGCGTCGGGTCGACGCGGCTGGCACCGTTTCGCGGTGGCTGGCCGAGCAGGCCGGCCCAGATGCCGTCAAGGCCAGTCTGTTTCGTTAACCCGTCGCGGCCGAACACCATCGTGGCCTGCACTTCGTCGAACTCGCAGCGCAGGTCGGGCGCGGACAGGAAGACAGCGGCCCGGATGTACGGCAGCCTGATCGGCAGCCCCAGCTTTGCCGCTGCCCACTCAGCTGGGACTTCAGTTCCTTGCACTTCTGGTTGGTCAGGTGCAACGGGTTCTCGATGGTGCGTACCCGGTCGTCGCCGTGGAACAGCCAGGTGGCTCCCTGGTTGCTGGCCCGCCCCGGATGGCTCTTGATCTCCACCAGGAACAGCCCGGCCGGGGTCGCGATGAACAGGTCGACCTCGCGCACGTGTCCGGACCGAGCGGTGAAGGTGAAGGTCTGCCATGCGCGGTAGGGCTCGGCCGACGGCATCTGGCCGCGGACGTGCTTCAGCGCGTCCTCTTCCCAGGGGAAATCCGATCGCGGCCCCCACCAGCGGTTCCCAGCCCCAGCCATTCCCGCCCCATTCCGGCTCCTGCCATCGGCCGTTAGGGCATTGGCAAGGGATGGAATGGTATGAGATACGCATGAACTACGCGAGACCTAATAGATCACGATTCCCTCGAATCCCATATGTCTTATAGGTCTCATATGTCTACAATACGTCGGGTCTGGGCGATGATGTCGGTCGTGATTTGTGCGGATGATTGGCGGGATCGTGTCTGTCCCTGGCCAGTAGGCTTCGATTGGGGAGACGCGCCCTGCCGCGGGGGCGGCCCTCCTGGTGAGCACGTTGGGTATCGCGTGTGATCAAGGCCGGATGTGGTGAGGACGGGTGACAATGCCTGGGTTGGTTCGTGAGCTCGATGGGTCCGCTGCGTCGCTGTTCCTGGAGGAGTTGCGCCGGGCACGCGGCAGCGCGGGCTTATCGCAGGAGCAGTTAGCGAGCAAGATCTCCTACAGCCCGTCGCTGGTGTCGCTGGTGGAGACGGGCAGGAGGGTGCCGACCCGGGACTTCGCCGCGCGCTGCGA
Source organism: Streptosporangiaceae bacterium (assembly GCA_036803065.1). Classification (GTDB taxonomy): domain Bacteria; phylum Actinomycetota; class Actinomycetes; order Streptosporangiales; family Streptosporangiaceae; genus JAWWPY01. Next base: position 5,343 of record DAIRVB010000057.1, on the reverse strand, counting down.
CGAGGCGCTGGCGGCCGAGGGCAGGTTCACCAGGATCTGGACGCTGGTCTCACGGGAGGCGACGCCGTCCTGGTTCCGCGAATGGGTCGAGATCGAGCGCGAGGCAGTATCGCTGCGGTCGTGGGAGCCGCTGGTGTTCCTCGGCCTGCTCCAGACGCCGGAATATGCCCGCGAGGTGCTTGGCAAGGCGCGGCCCGGTGATTCGGACACGGACGTCGACAAG
>DAIRVB010000057.1:0-5110 GCA_036803065.1 Streptosporangiaceae bacterium | reverse complement strand
CGACAAGCGCGTGAACGCGCGCATGGAGCGGCAACAGATCCTCGGCCGGGAGAACCCGCCAGCGCTGCTGGCCGTGATCGGTGAGGATGTGCTGCGGCGGCGGATCGGCAGCCGCGCGCTCATGCGAGAGCAACTCGCGCACCTGCTGGAGATGGCCCAACGGCCGAGGGTCGTGCTGCAAGTCGTCCCCTTCGACGCCGGCGCCCATCCCGGCCTTCTGGGGCCGTTCGTCATCGCCAGCTTCGACGGCGCTCAGGACGTGGCCTACCTGGATGGCCCGCTCTCGGCCCAGCTGGTCCAGAGCCCGGAAGAGGTTTCCCGTGTGGCGCTGCTCTACGACATACTCAGAGGCGAGGCGCTCCCACGCGGGGCGTCGATCGAGATGATCACGGAAGTGATGGGGACATGGACCTGACAGGCGCGAGCTGGCGGAAGGCCAGTTACTCGGGCAACGGCGGCAACTCTTGTGTCGAGGTCGCGGTCGTTCCCGGCTCCAAAGAAGGCAGCGACCACGTCATCGCGATGCGCGACAGCAAGGACCCGGACGCGGCGCCGCTGATCTTCACCCCCGCGGAGTGGGAAGCGTTCACCGCTGGCGTCCGCGACGGCGAGTTCGACATCGCCTGACGTGCGCTGAGACCGGCCACCCCGAACGTTCACCGGATGAACGCCAGGGATCTCGCGGATCTGCGAACGTTAACACTGTGAAATCTTATGGTAACGGAACGCGTCCATGCTTATGTGGTGAGTGAGAGCGCGCACCAGGAAGAGGACATGAACGACACGCAGACCGGCGCAGCGGTAACCGTGGAAGCCATCGAGACGGCGTTCGACGGCCGGTGGGGGATCTGGCTCAGCGGCACCGGCCGCTGGTGGGCCGCCCGCCAGGAGGAGCCGAGCGCAGCAGGCCCGGAGGTCGCGCGGCCAGCTGGCGCCAGCGTCCAGCTGGTCCGCGCTGACGATCCGGACCAGCTCCGGGCTCGCATCCAGGAGCAAGAGGCGCACCCGCGCGAGGCGTCGATCAGGGCGCTGGGCGCTAGCCCTGCTGGGCGAGCCATCCGCGGCCCCGGCCCCGGGCGCGTTCCTGGCTGAAGATGCTCCAGCCGGTCACAGCGTCGCCCTGGCGGCTGGGTCTGCTCAAGCCTGCCCATCGGACTGGTCCATCACACAGACCGGGACGCGTCGCGGCGGTGCGCGAGAGCCACGACTTCGACCGTGATGCGGCCGTCGTCGGTCAGGTAGATGATCCGGTACTCGCCGCGTCGGGCGGCCCATCCGGGCGCTAGTGGCGGATCGAGGGGTTTCCCCACTCGCCGCGGATTCTCAAGCAGTGGGCCAGTAATGAACTCCCATGCCGCAGCCGCAGCTTTCTCCGGGAGCCTCTCGGTGAGGTCGCGCTTGGCCCTGCGGGACAGGATGAGTTCGTACCTGCTCACAACCTGCCAGCCTCACGCATCGCCCGGGCCACCTCTGCCTGGGTATGCACGCGGCCGGCGGCGATGTCATCAAGCCCTTCCTTGATCGCTGCCATGACCTCGGGGTCGCCGAGGGTGTCGATGGTCTCCTGCATGGACTCGTAGTCGTCCACTGACAGCAGGACGGCTGCGGGGGTGCCGTTGCGGGTGATGGTCGTGCGTTCGTGCGTGGTGACGGCGGACTCGACCAGCTTGGAAAGCCGGGCGCGCGCCTCAGCAACGGGGAGAACTGTCATGTACAGAATTATAGCTAACTTCTGCTTGTCCTGGCGTGGTCGCGTAATTGCCGGTTGCTGGCAGACTGGGGGAATGTCCGCGACCCCGATAACCGAGCACGGCGAGCATGCCAGGCATGCCAGCACGGTCACTGGGACCTTCCGTGAACCGTGCGTCCTGCTCAAGCTCGGCGAGATCGTGCTCAAGGGCGGGAACCGGCACCAGTTCGAGCAGATGCTGCAGGCCAACATCCGCCGGGCGCTGAAGGAGACCGGCGTCGATATCCGGTTCTGGCAGCGCGACGGGGTTGTCGTGCTGCGGGTCGCCGCCGGCCCGTCGGGCAGCGGTGCCGCGCACGGCCCGGCCGCGGAGGCCGCGGCCGACAAGGTAGCCGAACGCGTGAAGGATGTCATGGGCATCGCGCGGGTGTGCCGGGCCGTCAGGGTAGCCAGGGACCCGGAGGCGGCCACGGCCGCCGCGATCGATCTGGTCGCCGGGAAGCAAGGCTCGTTCGCCGTCCGTGCGCACCGTCGTGACAAGCGCTTCCCGATGACCTCCGCCGAGCTCGCCGTGCTGATCGGCCGTCGCGTGCAGCAGGCCTACGGCTACCCGGTCCGCCTCAAGAACCCGGACACGACGATTTTCGTAGAGGTTGACCAGCAAGAGATCTTCGTCTACACCGATGGCATGCCCGGCCAGGGCGGCCTGCCGGTGAGCATGAGCGGCCGGGCCCTGGTCCTGATGTCCGGCGGGATCGATTCGCCGGTGGCCGCGTACCGGATGATGCGCCGCGGCCTGCGCTGCGACTTCCTGCACTTCTCCGGCATGCCATTGACCGGGCCGGAGTCGGTGTACAAGGCGTACGGGCTGATGCACCAGCTGGACAGGTTCCAGTGGGGGTCGCGGATGTTCGTGGTGGCGTTCGGGAAGACGCAGCAGCGCCTGGCTTCGTCGGGCGCGAGCAGGCTGCAGATCGTCGCGCAACGCCGGCTCATGCTCAAGACCGGCGAGGCGCTCGCCCGCCGCCTCGGCGCCGCGGCACTGGTCACCGGCGACTCGCTCGGGCAGGTGAGCAGCCAGACGCTGACCAACCTCACCGCGCTCGATGACGCGGTGAGCCTGCCTATCCTGCGTCCGCTGATCGGCTGCGACAAGGTGGAGATCATGGCGGAGGCCCGCCGGATCCGCACGCTTGCCCTCTCCGAACTACCCGACCAGGACTGCTGCACGCTGCTGACCCCGCGCCAGGTGGAGACCCGGGCGCGGATCGATGACCTGCACCGGATCGAGGCCCGGCTGGACGCTGGCGACCTGGCCGAGGAACTGGCCGCGGTGGCGCAGGAGTACCGGCCAGATCATCCCTGATTTTTCTCACCAACGAAACGTCGCAAGTGACTCGCCCAGACGCCGGCACTCCCCTCCGGGGTCGGGCGGCAAGGCGAGTCACCCGCGGCAGTCCTCGCTCAGCGGGCGCGGCCCATGGGCTCAGCTCGCAAGGCTCAGCTCGCAGGGCTCAGCTCATGGGACTGGCGTCCGTAACTCCGTTAGCCTACGACTGTTACGGGTGCCCCCCGGGCCGGTATGGCCGGCTGGGCCCGCGGGGGAGTGAGCGTCCGGCCCATCAGCGGTGACAGATTCGCGGCCACGCTGGCCAGTTCCCGGATGTCTGACTCGAGCAACGCCTGGTCCCCGTCGCACAGCGCCATCTTCGGCTCCGGGTGGACATCCACGATGATGCCGTCGGCGCCCACCGCGATGGCCGCGCGGGTGAGTGGCAGGACCAGGTCGCGCCGGCCGCCGGAGTGTGACGGGTCCACGATGACCGGCAGGTGTGACAGCCGCTGGGCCATCGGGACGGCACTGATGTCGAGGGTGTTGCGGGTGGCGGTCTCGAAGGTGCGGATACCGCGCTCGCAGAGCACGATGTCGAGGTTGCCGCGCTGGGCGATGTACTCGGCGGCCATCAGCCACTCCTTGATGGTGGCGCTCATGCCCCGTTTGAGCAGCACCGGCTTGGACGCCGCGCCAACCGCCTGCAGCAGCGCGAAGTTCTGCATGTTCCGGGTGCCGACCTGCAGCATGTCGGCGTAGGAAGCGACGAGGTCCACGCTGGCCGGGTCGATCACCTCGGTCACGACCGGGAGCCCGGTCTCGGCGCGCACGTCGGCGAGGATCTTCAGGCCGGCTTCGCCCAGGCCCTGGTATGCGTACGGCGAGGTGCGCGGCTTGAAGGCGCCTCCGCGCAGCAGGGACGCGCCGGCCGCCTTGGCCATCCGGGCGGCAGTCAGCGTCTGCTCCGGCGTCTCCACGGCGCACGGGCCGGCGATCACGGTGAGGGTATCCGGCCCGATCGGCACTCCGCCGACCATGACGACCGATCTGTCAGGGTGGTTCTCCCTGCTGACCAGCTTGTAAGGGACGGAGATCCGCACCACGTCCAGCACGCCGCTCCTACTGCGCAGGTTGAGCGGGCCGAACTCGTCCAGATCGCCGACGAGCCCGACGATGGTGCGCGAGATGCCACGGCTCACGAAGGCTTCCCCGCCAGCGGCACGCACTACGTCAACGATCGCGTCCACATCTGCCTGGGTGGCCTCCGGGGCCATCACCACGACCATGGTTTCCTCCTGTTGTCGTCCCTTATGAATGCTGTGTCGCCCCTCAACGAAAGGAGCCCCGGGCCTTGAAGGCCCGGGGCTCCCTGAGGTTCGGTTGCGTCAGCACACAGCTTTGCTGGCGACCGTCCGGGTGCCGGGCCGGTAGCCATACCAAAACTCGAATGCGTGCTGCATAACTCGGAGCCTAGCGCATGTCTCGGCCGGGGCGCGCGGCCGCCCGCTCACCGCTCATGGGAAAGTGGTGCGGTGACAGGTCAGCCGCCCGCCAGCCAGGCAGCCGCGAAGTCGGCCCGGCTGCACCAGTCACCGGCCGGTGAATTGCCTCCCGGTCAGTACATCCCGCGGGTATGGCCGGTCCTGCACTACGGCCCGGTACCCCGGTTCCGCCCGGCAACTTGGGACTTCCGGGTCTGCGGTCGCACCGAGTCCGGGACCGAGCACCAGTGGGACTGGGCGGGACTAGCCGCGCTGCCGCGCTGCCAAGTGGTGGCGGACCTCCATTGTGTGACCAAATTCACTATCCCGCGTGTTGCCTGGGAGGGCATCGCCGCCACGGAAGTGCTGAATGCGGCGCCTCCCGCAGCCGATGTGACTCACGTAATGGTATGGGCGGATTTCGGCTATAGCGCGAACGTGCGGATAGCCGATTTCGCGGCCGAGTCCACCCTGTTCGCCACGGCGAGTGACGGTGCCGATCTCACTCTCGAGCACGGGTATCCGCTCCGCCTGGTGGTGCCGCACATGTACGGCTGGAAGAGCGTTAAGTGGGTGCGGTCCGTGGAGTACCTGACGGCGGATCGC
>DAIRVB010000056.1:0-12861 GCA_036803065.1 Streptosporangiaceae bacterium | reverse complement strand
GGGGGCGTGCCCGGAGGTACCCAGGATTCCCGCCACCGGCGGCCGCAGGAAACTGCAGCTGCCACGAACACAGGGGTGCCAGTGCCGCGCCGTCTTGTCAGCGTCACTCTCGACAACCTCGATGATCTTCCGCACCGCTGCCGGCGCTGCGTGTTCTGGGAGCTCGATCCGGTCGGTCACGCGCGAGCACAGGAGGTGGGCGATCCGGCCCTCGAAAAAGAGGCATGGATATCCTCCACCCTGCTGGAATGGGGAAGCTGCGGGAAGATCGTCTACGTGGACGGGGCACCAGCCGGGTATGTCCTCTACGCGCCGCCCATGTACGTTCCCCGGTCAGTGGCTTTTCCGACCAGCCCGGTCAGTGCGGACGCGGTCCTGCTGATGACCGCGCACGTGCTCGGCGAGTTCGCCGGCGGGGGCCTGGGCCGCATGCTCGTACAGGGCATGGCCAAGGACCTGACGCGGCGCGGAGTCAAGGCCATCGAGGCATTCGGCGATCTGCGCTCCGAGGGCCTGTCCTGCGTGATGCCCGCCGACTACCTGCTGGCGGTGGGGTTCAAGACCATCCGGCCGCACCTGCACCACCCACGGCTGCGGCTGGAGCTGAAGACCGCCGTGTCGTGGCGTGAGGACGTCGAGGTGGCACTCGAGCGCCTGCTGGGCTCGATGACCCCGGAGCGGGCTCTGCGGCTCGCGTAGCACCCACTGGGCCTAGTGGCCGGTAAGAGGCCACTAGCACTCCCGGGAATTTTCATGGAGCAGCAGAAGCGCGAAGGCGGCGACGCTTGAATCGTCGGTGATGGCCCCGTCCTGGATCATGGCCCGGAACTGGGCACGGGACACCCACTCGTGCCGCATGTCCTGCTCTTCCGCCTCGCGCTGCGGGGTGCCCGCGGTAAGCCCGGTCGCGAGGAAAGCATGAAAGCCCTGGCTGCTGAGGCCATGAGCGCTGAACAGGAAGCCGAGGGGGGTAAGCCGGCGGGCGCTGAGCCCGGTCTCCTGCGCCAGTTCGAGCCGGGCCAGTTGCTCGGGGTCCCCGGTGACCCCACTGGGGAAGGCACCCTGCGGAAACGCCCAGCACCGGCGCCCTACCGGGTACCGGTACTCCTCCACCAGGCAGAACCTATCCCCGTCGGACGGGATGACGACCGCGAAGTCAGGCTTGTCCACCACCGCGTAGCTGCCGCGGCTGCCGTCCCTCCGCTCGATCTCATCCCGGCGCAGCACCATCCAGGCGTCCTCGTAGACGAGGCTGGAGGAGACAGTGCGGATGTCCGGCTGGCCCGCTCCCGCGTTGGGCACCCAGACTCCTGCTCGTCGCGGCTGTCGCCGGGCCGGCCGGCCCGGCGCCCTCAGATGTAGTCGGCGATCTCGCGGAGCAGGGCGGACTTGGACTTTGCCCCGACGACCTGCTTGACGACCTCGCCACCGGAGAAGACGTTCAGCGTGGGGATAAGCATGATCCCGTACTTCTGCGCCGTCTGCGGATTCTCCTCGATGTTGAGCTTGACCACGTCGATCTTGTCGGCGTGCTCCTTGGCGATCTCCTCGAGGACCGGCGCCACCTGGCGGCACGGTCCGCACCACTCGGCCCAGTAATCCACGATGACCGGCTTCTCGTTCTTCAGTACATCGACCTCGAAGCTGTCATCGGTCACGATCTTGGTTGCTCCCACAGCAGGTGTTCCCTTCCCGTTTCTCATGGTGACTGGTCTGGCGGGTGAGCGGCATCAGGACTCGTGGTCCGCGAGCCAGCGTTCGGCGTCCAGGGCAGCGGCGCAGCCGGTCCCGGCCGCCGTCACGGCCTGGCGGTAGGTGTGGTCTACCACGTCACCAGCGGCGAACACGCCATCGACACCCGTGCGGGTGGAGGGCTGCTCGACGATCAGGTAGCCCTCGTCGTCCATGGCCAGCTGGCCGGCGAACAACTCGGTGCGCGGGTCGTGGCCGATGGCCACGAACATGCCATTCACCGGCAGCGTGCTTTCCGCACCGGTCTTGGTGCTGCGGAGCCTCAGGCCGGTGACCTTGTGCTCGCCGAGCACCTCGATGACCTCGCTGTCCCACACGAAGCGGATCTTCGGGTTGGCGAACGCGCGATCCTGCATGATCTTCGACGCACGGAGCGCGTCCCGGCGGTGGATCACCGTTACCGAGTTGGCGAACCGGGTCAGGAACATCGCCTCTTCCAGCGCCGAGTCGCCCCCGCCGACAACCGCGATGTCCTGCTCCCGGAAGAAGAAGCCGTCGCAGGTCGCGCACCAGGACACCCCGTGCCCGGACAGCCGCTTCTCACCGGCGGCGGCCAGTTCCTTGTAACGCGAGCCGGTGGCGATGATGACGGTCTTGGCCAGGTAGGTGTCGCTGCCGACGGTGACAACCTTGGGATTCGCCTTCAGGTCCACGGCGGTCACGTCGTCCGCCACGAGCACCGCACCGAACCGCTCGGCCTGCTTGCGCATCCCATCCATCAGGTCGGGGCCGATGACACCATCAGGGAAGCCAGGGAAGTTCTCGACGTCCGTCGTGTTCATCAGGGCGCCACCGGCCGTGACAGAGCCCTCGAATACCAACGGGTTCAGCCGGGCCCGTGCGGCATAGACCGCCGCGGTGTAACCGGCAGGACCTGACCCGATAATGATGACATCCCGAATGTCGGTCACGTCTGCATGCCCCTTCCTCGACTTGCACCGGCGTCAACCGATCCTAGGCCGCGGAGATTCCCGCGGTGACCAGCCATGCAAGCGTGCCCGAACGCTGTTGCGCCGGAGCTGGGAAATCAGCCGGAGCCGGCCATCGCCACGTGGGCGATGACGTCGCTGCGGGAACCCGAGCAGGCCGGCCCGACCACCCACACCTGAGCCGGCCCGTGTGCGGCCGCGGGCAGCACGATAATTGTGGCCGCGCGGCCGTTGTAGCGGGCCTCATCGACCATCCGGGGATGAAGCCCCGCGGCGATCCTGGCCACACAGCCCGGCGGTGCGGCGAGCCTGCTGGGCTGCTGTACCTGGCTGGGCTGGGCTGCGCTGGTGGGGGTGGGCCTGATCGGCACCGGGGCGAATTCGCCGGCCGCCGGGATCGCGTACCGCGCCAGGACCCCCGCGACTTGCGCCGCGAGCTGGCCTGGCCGGTAATCCGTGCCGCTCGATATGACTGTGAGGCCGCCGTCGCCCGCGGCGGCATTAGCCCCAGCGCGCGCCGCCGTGCCCGCAGCGGGCGCGGGCCCGGCGGCGCTGCTCGCCGATGACCCTGACGATGACGGTGACGGCAGACGCGAGAGCAGGTACCCGCCCCCCGCGACCAGCACGACGGCGGCAGCGGCGAAGGCCAGGACCTTCCGTGTCACGGCCGGCCGGCCCCGGGGCCGGCGCCCGCCGGACGCGGGCTCGGTGTCACGGGTGGCGGCGGTGTCACGAGTGGTATCACGGGCCTCGGCCGCGATGACGCCGCTGAGGCGCGCGGTAAGTTCGGCGGGCATCGGCGGAACGGAGCTCAGGGCGAGCAACGCGGGCAGCGCACCGAGCCCCGCGTCGACCTCCGCGCAGCGGGCGCAGCGGGAGACGTGCGCCTCGATCCGCGCGGTCCTGCGCTTGCCGAGCAGGCCCTCCCGGCACACGGCCAGCGCCTCCGCGTTCACGTGGCCTCTCATGCCTGGCTGTCACCCCCTCCCTCAGCAGGTGAGACGCGCGGGCTGGCCTGCTGGTTCCGGTCCGGCGAACCCTGCCGGTTCCGGCGCAAGTGCGCCAGCTGCGGGAGCAGCCTCGCGCGTCCCCGGGCGCACCTGCTCTTCACCGTGCCAGGAGAGACTCCGAGCAACTCCGCCGTGTCCGCCACCGAGTAGCCGAGCATGTCGATGAGGACCAGCGCGGCCCGCTGCTCGTAGGGCAGCGTCCGGAGGGCCGCAAGCACATCGAGCGAAGTCTCGGTGTCCGCGGCGTGGTCAGGGTGGGCCGGCCCGCGGGCGAGGGCGTCAAGCGCGCGCTCGTCCATCCCGCTGGTGGCCGGGCGCGCCGCTTTGCGCCTCAGCCGGTCCAGGCAGGCGTTGACGACGATGCGGTGCAGCCAGGTGGTCACCGCGGATTCGCCGCGGAAATCGGCCGCCCGCCGGAAGGCCGAGATCATCGCGTCCTGAAGGGCGTCTGCTGCCTCGTCGGCGTCCGCGAGCGTGCGCAGCGCTACCGCCCAGAGCCGGTCACGGTGCCGCAAGAACAGCAAGCCGAACGCTTCTGCATCACCGTCGACGTGACGGCGGAGCAGGTCGCCGTCGGTGGGCCGCTCGTCGGGCGCCCCGCGCGGATCAGGCCCGCGTGAATTAGGCCCGGCCTGTCCGGGCCGACCGGACACGGGTCAGCCCGATCCCCGGACGACGATGTCGAAAATCTCCGCCTCGAACTTGTTACCCGAACCAGCGAGCGGCGGCAGCTTGGTGATCCAGAGCAGCACGTAACGTCCCGTGGCAGAACTGCTCGCGTGGAAGGTGTACGTCCCGCCGATGCCCGTCGCCTTGGCCACGGTGGTGAAGCCGGACAGGGTCGACGGCGCACGCGCGTTGCTGTTGCCGACCTCGATCGCGACGTCGGCGCCGGGGGCCGAGCCGAAGGTGACCTGCACCGAGCTCAGCTTCACCGCCTTGCCCATGTCCAGGATCAGGCCCGTGCCGGGCTTGAGGCCGCCGAAGGCGGGGTTGTTGAAGTAAAACTCCGTCGTCCAGTCGGTAGACGGATTCCCGTCGATGGCCAACGGGGCCAGTTGATCGTTCTCGCTGTCGTTGCCGTAAACGTTGAACGAGTGCGCGCTGACCGGCTTGAGCAGCGCGGCCGCGGCCGCGGCCGCTCCCGATGGCTGGGCGGATTGGCTGCTCCGGCCGGCCGAGCCATGCGTGGCCGGATGCCGGGTGAGGCTCCACACGCCGACCGCTATCGCCGCCAGGACGACGACGGCCACCGCCGCGATCACGGCCCGGCTGGCGGGTGGCCGGTCGCCCGCAGCCCGGTTGCCCTGTGACCTGCCGCGCGGCGGTCGGCCGGGCGCTGGCTCCGGGCGCGGGCCGCCGTCCCGGGGAAACGCATCTCCCTGATTCCAGTACTGCCGCCCGGTGCCCGGCCCGGATGACATCTCAGTGGTGGCATAACCAGTGTTGGCGTAGCCACCGTTGCGCGGGGCAGGAGGCGCGGCGGGCGGCGGGGCGAGCGGAGCCGGAATCACCTCCGCGAGGGCGTCGGCGAGCAGTGCTGGCGTGGTCAGCTGCGGCCCGCGGCGGCGATCACGCTGGAAAAGGGCCTGGCAGGCGACCTCGTCTATCGACGCGGGCACTCCGGCGCAGACCTGGCGTGGGCTTCGCGGCCGCCCCTCGGCCATCGGCGCCGACGGCAGTGTCGGGCTGTCCGGCCCAGGCCAGTGAGCGGTCAGCGCCGCGTACAGGAGCATGGCGAGTCCGCGGGTGTCGGCGAGCGCCGGGTCATCCGCGGTCACTCCGGACAGGGCAGCGTCGATCCCGACACCGAGGACCTTCACGCCACCGCCAGGTGTCCAGCGGAGCGAGTCCGTCGTCAGGCAGAGGTGGGCCAGCCCGGCCGCGTGGGCCACGGCGAGGGCTTCCGCTCCCTCAGCGACGATCTCAGCACCGTGCGCCGGCTCGAGAGGGCCATCGGCGAGCAGGTCGTCAAGCGAGTCGCCCGCGACCCACTCCATGACGATGTAGGCGTGATCCCAGTCTTCCTCCACATCGAAGACCTGCGCCAGGCGCGCGTCGGTGAGCCTGCTCGCCGAGCGTGCGGCGGTCACCACCTCACGGATGCGCGGGAAGCCCGGTGCGAACGTCAGCACCGCGACCGGCCGTGCGAGCGTCTCGTCGATGGCCATCCAGGCCGCCCAGCCGCCGCTGGCGTTTATCCGATCCTCAAGCCGGTAACGACCACCCAGCCGGGTACCAGGTTCAGAAATGAAGGTGCTCATACGTCTTCCGTCAAGAGCGGGGCAGGCCCTCGACCCTCCTTCCGAGCCCCCATAGCCATCAGTGATGGGAGTACCGAACCATCGTGCTGAACACCATGCTAAGCCGCGCATGCCGCCGCGACGCTGCCCGAGCACCCCGCCGGCGGAACCGTTACCCGCGAGTGACCGTGCTTGGACTGACGATAACCCGGTTCCCGGCTGGGCGGGGAGATCTCCTGCCGCGCGCCGCCGAAGGTTAACTTCACCGCCCTAGCCGCGCCTTGACGGTCGCGCCGAGGTCGGTGACCTCGGTGATGCCGAGGGCTCGGGCAAACAGGACGTAAAGCAGGAGGCCGCCGCTGCCGCCGATCACGGTGGTGATCAGCCCGTAGAGCGGCCCGGCGGAGAGGATCACGCCCACCATGAACGTCGTGGCCCAGGCGAAGATCAGGGCGGGGATGCCAGCGCCGTGCATCCGGATCAGGCTGCCGGCGATCCAGTGACCCTCAAGCCCGCTCAGGCGCCGGCTCAGCAGGCGCCAGGACACCACCGCGCCGACCACGTTCGACAGCCCGAACGAGACCCCGAGACCCTCCACCACGTGCCCGCTCGGCAGCAGCCCCAGGGAGAGAAGGCTGGCCGCGATGTTGACGGCCATCACGGCGATCCCGATGAACATCGGGGTCCGGCTGTCATGCAGCGAGTAGAAGACCCGCAGCAGCAACTGGAACATCATGTAGGGCACCAGGCCGAGCGAGAAAATACCGAACACCTCGCCGATGTACCGTGCTTGCGCGACCGTGGTGCTGCTGTGCCCGACACTGAACAGGAACTCGGTCAGCGGTGCGCCCAGCACGGCGAGCAGCAAGGCAGCGGGCACGACGACGACCGATGACAGCCGGACTCCGGTAGAGAAGTCGTCCCGGACCAAGTTGTACTGCCGGTCCGCCGCGTGCGCGCTCATCCGCGGCAGCAGCGCGGTGATCACCGAGATGCCGATGATCGCGTATGGCATCTGGAAGAGCTGCCATGCGTAGCTGTAGGTGGAGAAGGAGTCGGAGCCGGCGTTGACGGATGCCTTGTTCGCCACGTTCTGGACCACCAGGAAGGAGACCTGGGTCGTGACGATGTAGCCGAAGAGCGGGGCGGCCATCCGGCGGATCTCGGCCACCTCGGCTTTCCGGAAGTCGAACCGGGGCCGCCAGCGGAATCCTGCCCGGCGTAGTGCCGGAATCAGCGCCACGGTCTGCGCGACTATGCCCAGCGTGGTGCCGAAGCCCAGGAGCTGCACCTGGCCCGTGCCGATGGAGCTCGGCCTGACGCCGATCCCGCCGGTGGCGATGAACATCAGCAGGACACCGGTGACGACGAGGTTATTGATCACTGGCGTCCACATGGGGGCCGCGAAGTGCCCTCGCGCGTTCAGCACCGCCCCGGCGAGGGAACTCACCCCGTAGAAGAAGATCTGCGGAATGAAGAAATAGGCGAAGATCACCATCAGGTGACGCTCCGGCCCGGTGATGGCGTGCGCGTACAAGTCCACCAGCAGGCTGGCGGCCAGCGTGGCCAGCACCGTCAGGGCGAGCAGGGCGACCGTGCCGAGGGTGAACATGCGCTGGTCGTAGGCCTCGCCGCGGTCTCGGTCCCGCTTGGCCGCGTTGACGAGCAGCGGGACCACGACGCTGGTGAGGATCCCGCCCAGCATCAGGTCGTAGACGGTGTTCGGCAGCGTGTTGGCGTTGTTGTAGGCGTTCGCTACCCCCGTGACGCCGACCGCGTACACCAGCACCAAGGTGCGCAGGAAACCGGTGCCGCGGGAGGCCAGGGTGCCAATGGCCATGACTCCGCTGGAGCGCACCAGGCTGGTCTCACCCGGGCCGCTCTGCCCAGCCTCGGATGCTCGCGTACTCATCCGGCTCCTCCGGTGTGTCGTCATGCTCGGCAGGCTTCCGCACGACGCTATCGGGTTCGCTGGGCCCGCCGGCCGGATCCGGGCTGTTCGCGTCGCCGGCCGGGCCGCCGCCCTCGCCACCGGAAGCTGGCGCCCCGCCCCGTGGCCCGCCGCCGCGCCGGAACGCCCGGCCGGCCGCCGTCAGGACGAACACGCCGACAGCGATCCCGATGATCACCAGAGCGAGGGTGCCGAAATGCGTCGCGTCCACTGTGAGCGTCGTCGCTCCTGGCAGCGGGGCCCCGCCCGGGGTGAGCAGGCTGAGCCTGAGCATGGTTGTACCGGCCGCCGCAGCCTTGACGCGGACCGGGATGGTCCGCTGCTCGTGCGCGGCGATGGTCACCATCGAGTTGTAGGGCAGGATCGTGATCTGCCCACCACTGGGAGCTTGCACATTGAGACGGACAGTGACGGGCTGGTTCAGCTTATTGCTGATAGATACCGGCACCGAGCCGTTCTGGCCGCCGAGAGTGACCTGGGACGCGTCGATGATCTGCACTAGTTGCTCGCGGGAGGCGAGGTACCCGGAAACCCGCTGGAGCAGCCGGCCCGCCTCCGCGGCGCCGCGAGCGCCGCGCCACGCCGACGACTCCACGGCGGCGACCGCGGTACTGAGGTATGCGTTGTTGGGCGGGTTGAGGATGCTGCCCTGTAGCCGGAGCCCCAGGTTGACCTGCTGTACCTGGCCGAGCAAGGACGCCCCCAGTTCGCCCCTCCCGAGCAACTGCTGGGCCGGCTGCTGGCGGGAGACCTGCCCGACGGGCGAATCCGCCGTCACCAGGTTGGCCAGGCTGACTGGGCTCAGCCACGGTGCGCTGACTGTCTCGAAGAGCAGTCCGCTGGCCACTCCGGGCGCCGGATCCCACTGCCGTGGCGGGGCAACGACAATGGACCGCCGCAGCGCCGGGGCCTCAGCAGCGATCATCGCCGTCTCGGCCAGGAAGCGCTGCTCTGTGCTGAATGAGGTTCCTGGGGATCCCAGGATCTGGGTGAGCGTGTCGTCGGCCAGGGCGACGTCCAGTTCAGCGCCGACCCCGTCCGGGGTCTTGGTCACCGCGCTGGGCGTGTAATTGACCTGGGTGACGGGCGGCATCACGGTGCTGTCGAGGAGGACGGTCCCGATCCCGTTGACCGCGAGGTTCCCAAGCACCCCGTAGTCGGCGGTCCCGTCCGCTGGCCATGCGATCCCGCCGATTCCGTCCGGCGGGCTGGCGTGACCGAGATCCTGGCCCGTCGCGGCCGTCGCCGGCCGCTGGGCGCTGCCCAGGATCGTGCGGGCCACTGATCGGCCGTCGTTGAACGCATGGGTCAGGTCCGAATCCATGCCCTGGTGCGTGAGCGCCGCCACGTCCACGTCGTTGTACGGGGTCACGAAGAAATCCTGTTTCGCGGTTACCGAGCGGAGGCCGCCGAGCCAGGCCCGCGCGGCGGTGGAAGCCGGTTCCCCGGTGGTGCCGGCACAGATCGCGCTGCCCCCCACGCGATAGGGCTTGGTCATCGCCGACACGCTGGCGAGCAGGCCGGGGTCGATGGCCCAGGTAAGGTCGGCGCTGCTGGCCGCTGGGGTCGTCCCCGCAGCGAGCAGGCCTGCCAGCCGGCCACGGGGGGCCACACTGGCGGCGAGGCTGTTGTTGAGCAGCGCCCGGCAGGCAGCCTGATGCGGAGAGTCGATGACCGGCCAGACCCAGGCGATCTGCAGTGGACCGGCCAGTGTGGGCTTGGCCGGCCAGAACGGCAGGAAGCTGTGGTCGGTGTCCAGCGTCGCGCCCGTGTTGTCGTCCACCTCGGCGGCCAGGGGGTAGACGCCGAAAGCTGTCATTCCGAGCTGGTGGGCCGCAATCGTCGTCGTCCACTTCTCAGTGGTCCCGGGACTGAGCGTGCCGGGCAACTGCTGCACCGCACCGGTCACCGGCGAATCAAAACCCGGCAGGTTCCCGGCGGCATAGCTCGTCAGGTCGCCCCGGCTGGTCAGGGCAGATCCGGACGACCGGAGCTGCACGGCCAGGCCGGACACGGCATCCGCGGTCCCGTTGCTGACCGTCCCGGAGACGGTCACCGGCTTGCCGGGCGTGGCGATATCGGGGTTGACCGAGGTGATCGCGACAGACACGTGCGCGCCGCTGGCCACGGGGGCCGCCATCGCGGGCGCGGCGGCCGCGAGTGGAGCGGCCGCGAGCGCGGCAGCAGCACACGTCATGGCGAGCCGGATGCCCGCGGACCGGTTCACCGTGGCACCAGGCATGCCCAGGGCCGTCGGCGGGTCAGCCGACGGTGGCCGGACGCGGGACACTGAGGCGGCATGCCGGAAATGTTATTGCCGTTCCCTGAGTGCGTCTTTCAAGATGTCTGCGGGCTCCCAAGATTTCCCCCGAGTATTGGGTACCCCCTACCCTCGATGCCCGTGCCCGATTCCACACCCACCCGCCAGGAGCGCACAGCGTGAGGCAAGCACAGCCATGAGCGAGGAGCAGAATGCCGCAGCCCCGCTGCTGCGCGCGGCGGCCGCACCGGCGCAGGAACTGGGCCGGATTTTCGCCCGGCATGGCCATGAACTCGCGCTGGTGGGCGGTTTGGTGCGGGACGTATTCCTCGGCCGGGACCGCGTCGATCTGGACCTCGCGACCGACGCCACGCCTGAGCAGGTGCTTGAGATCGCCAAAAGCTGGGCGGACAAGGTATGGGAGGTCGGGATCGAGTTCGGCACCGTTGGGCTGCGCAAGGGCAGCACGGTATTCGAGATCACCACCTACCGCAGCGAGACCTACCTACCCGATTCACGCAAGCCTGACGTGCGGTACGGGACGTCGCTGCACGCCGACCTGGCGCGCCGGGATTTCACCGTGAACGCGATGGCGGTGCGGCTTCCCTCGCTGGAGTTCGTGGACCCGTTCGGCGGCCTGCGTGACCTCAGGGACCGGGTGCTGCGCACCCCGGGCAGGCCGGAAGACTCATTTACGGATGATCCGTTGCGGATGCTTCGCGCCGCGCGGTTCGTGGCGCAGTTGGGTTTCTCGGTCGCGCCCGGGGTCCCGGAGGCGATGAGGGCGCTGGCTCCTCGGCTTGCGGTCGTATCAGCCGAACGGATCAAGGATGAACTCGTCAAGATCATGCTGGCGGCCGGGCCCAGCGGGCCGCGGCGGGGGATATCACTCCTCGTGGATACGGGGGTGGCGGACGTGGTCCTCCCGGAGGTCCCGAAACTCTGCCTGGAGCTCGATGAGCACCTCCGGCACAAGGACGTCTACCAGCATTCGCTCACCGTCCTGGAGCAGGCCATCGGGCTCGAGGACCGGTACGGCCTGCATGGCGACCTCGTGGTCCGGCTGGCCGCGTTGCTGCACGACATCGGCAAGCCGAAGACCCGTGCGCTGCTGCCGGATGGCCGGGTGGCCTTCCACCACCACGAGGCCGTCGGCGAGAAGATGGCCCGCACCCGGCTGAAGGCGCTGCGCTTCCCCTCCGGGGTGGTGGCCGACGTATCCACCCTGATCGGGCTGCACCTGCGGTTCCATGGATACGGGCCCGGCGAGTGGACAGATGCGGCGGTCCGCCGCTACGTACGGGACGCGGGGCCTCTGCTGACCCGGCTGCACGTGCTGACCAGGGCGGACTGCACCACACGGAACAGGGCGAAGGCGGCGCGCCTGGCGCGGGCCCAGGATGACCTGGAGAAGCGCATTGCCCGGCTGAGCGAACAGGAGGAACTGGCGAGGATCCGGGCTGACCTTGACGGCAACGAGATCATGCAGATCCTCGGCGTGCCGCCCGGCCGCGTTGTCGGCCGGGCCTACCAGCACCTGCTCGAACTGCGCATGGAGCACGGCCCACTGGGCACCGAGCGGGCCACTCAGGAACTGCTCGCCTGGGCCGCGGACGAGGGACTTTCCGGGGCCGGGGGCTCTGCCGCCCGGGGCCAGCCGCCCGGGGCCTGACGGCCGACCAACAGGTACGCCCCCGCGGCCACCAGATAGCCGACGGCCACAAAGGCGATCAGCGGATAGGACCGGCCGTTCAGTGGCATGATCAGCGCCGATCCGGCCGCCCCGATGACGAACGGCACGTTGAAGAGCATGTCGTACAGCGAGAACACCCGCCCGCGATAGCTGTCTTCCATCATCTCCTTGATGATCGTCGTCGCGTAGATCGCGACACCCTGGGCGACCACCCCGAGCGCGAACCCGATCACCACGAAAGGGACCTGGCTGAACGTCGGGCCGAGCACCCCCGCGACAATTCCGCCTGCGGCGAGCAGGACGGTGATCCAGGCGGGCTTGGCCAGCCGCCTGGTGGCCATGGGCGTGATGATGGCCGCGGCGCCATAACCGACCGCTGACGCGATGATTACCAGCGTGAACTGGGCCAGGGACCGGTTAGCGCTGGTGGGGTAGAAGTAGTTCCGGTACAGCAGGAGCGTCATGAGCAGCAGGGTCCCGTACAGCAGCCGGTGGCAGCCGGTGGCGGCGAGAGCGGCGGCCACCGGTCGCCGGCGCCAGACGTGGCGAGCCCCGCTGATCAGGCCTTCGGCCACCGTGGACAGCTCCGTGAGCAGCCCGGCGCGGGCCGCGTCCCCGGTCACCGGGGGAGGGCCGAGCAGGTCGCGGCGCATCGTCGCGCCGACCCCCGCGGCGAGCAGGTAACACGCGCCTGCGGCCAGCAACGTGAGCGCCGAGCCGCCGCGCCCGCCGCCGGTCGCAAAGTGCACGCCCAGGCCCGCGAGACCGCCCATGAACGTGACTACCGTGCCCAGCGTCGGCGACATGGCGTTGGCCATCACCAGTTTGTCCTCGGCCACCACATGCGGCAGTGCCGCGGACAGCGAGGACAAGAAGAACCTGTTGACCCCCAGCACAGCGAGCACGCTGACGTAGAGCGGCAGACCTAGCCGCCCGGAGGCCACCAGCGAGGCCGTGACCACGACGAATACGGCCCGGATGAGGGCGGCCCGGACCAGGATCTGCCGCCGCGACCAGCGGTCG
>DAIRVB010000055.1:0-12900 GCA_036803065.1 Streptosporangiaceae bacterium | reverse complement strand
GTGCCTCCCATCTGCCTATTCCGGCCAGTCGGAGTTCTCGATGATGTCCACGAAGCTGACCCGCCGTTAGCCGGGGGCGAATCGCTCCAGGACGTCCGCTTTGACGTTGCCGAACGTCGTTTCCGGCTTGGGCGCGATGCCTTCGGTGAACGCCTGCAGGATGCTGCGCTTGAAGTCCGGGCGCGGGTGCAGGGCGGTAATCTCGGCGCGGCTGGCGTCGCTGATGTCGTGGTATCCGATGCCGAGCACGTCGTACTCGACCCCTGCGGTGACCAGCGCGACCTCGGGTTCCATGAACTCCGGGATAGCTGGCGTGGTGTGCAGGGCGATGGCTGTCCAGACCCTGCGGATGCTGTCCTCGGGCACGCCGTGGCCCTGCAGGAAACGGCGGGCTTCGTCGGCGCTGTCCACCTCGAAGCGGCGGCCGCTGCTGCGGAATTGCTCGTTCAGGCCGAGGTCGTGGAACATCGCTCCGATGTACAGCAGTTCAGGGTCGAAACTGAGCCCTCGGTTCCGGCCCTGCAAACTGCCGAACCAAAACACCCGCCGGGAATGGTGGTAGACCAGACCGGTGGTGGACTCGCGCACCAGCTCGGTGGCATCACGTGCCAGCTTCGTGTCGGGGACCGTCACCCCAGCCGCGGTCTGTCCGCCTGTAAACATCACTGCCTCCTCATGTCGCGTGAAACCGGCGCTGTGCCGCCTATCGCCCACGATCGCGCACAGGCGCGGCCCGGTCTGCCCGGCAGGCGGCCAACCCCGCTACCGGCTAGCTGGAACCTGGCACTGGCCCGCCATGACCGCCAGCGGCCGGTCATCCGCTATTGCTGACGGGAGTCATCTGATTCCTGCTGGCAGGTAGTCGAGTTTGGTGCTGGCCGCGAAGCCGTCAGCGGACCTGGCCGCGAAGCTGGAGTCACGGGCTGAGCAACGACCACCAGTAAGGGGGGAGGCACCGCGTGAGCTTCCCGCACCGTCCACTGCGGCTGGGCACCCGCGGCAGTCCGCTAGCGCTGGCCCAGGCCGGCCGGATCGCCCGGCAGTTGCGTGAGCGGTGCGGCCGGCCGGCCGTCCTGGTCCCGGTGGTCACGCCGGGGGATGAGTCGACCGCGCCGATCGAACGGCTCGGCACGACCGGGGTGTTCACCACCACCTTGCGCGAGGCATTGCTGCGCGGCGACGTCGACATGGTGGTCCACTCCTGCAAGGACCTACCGACAGCGCCGGTACCGGGGCTGCGGGTGGCGGCGTTCCCAGCCCGCGAGGACCCGCGCGACGCGCTGATCTGGCCGGGCGGGACCAGCCTCGACGCACTGCCGCACGGAGCGCGGATCGGCACCGGGTCACCCCGGCGGGCCGCCCTGCTGCGCGCCACCGGCCGCCAGCTACAGATCGTGCCGATGCGCGGCAACGTCGGCACCCGCCTGCGCAAGCTCGCCGACGGCGAGGTCGACGCTCTCGTACTGGCGATGGCGGGACTGTCGAGGCTCGGCCTGCTCGACGCAGTCGCCACGCCCCTCCACCCATCGCTGCTGATGCCCGCCCCAGCGCAGGGCGTGCTGGCCGTCGAGTGCCGCACCGACGACCCGGTTACGGCGGCCCAGCTCAGGACCCTCGACCACGCACCGACCCGGGCAGCGGCGATCACCGAACGCGGCTTCCTGGCCGCGCTCGACACTGGCTGCAGCGCGCCGGTCGGCGCCCTGGCGGAGCTGGCCGCGGAGGCCGGAGCCGAACCGGCGGTGCGCCTGTCGGGCCTCATCGCCGCCGCGGACGGCTCCTCGGTGATCCGGGCTCAGACCACCGGTGTGGTCGGCGACGGCGACGCGCTCGGCCGTCGGCTGGCTCATACGCTGCTCCAGGACGGCGGCGCTGCGCTGCTCGACCACACGTCGAACGGGGTCACCGATCCCCTGCGGGCGCAGGCACATCCCTGGACGTCGAGCTTCCACTCGCCGACTGACCGGGGGTTCGGGAGCCGCGGCCGAATTCCGGCTAGCTGCAATGCGGCGGCGCCGCATCCGTGCCACCATGATCGAATGCCGTTGCGGTGCCTGCTCGTTGATGACAGCGATGCCTTCCTCGAGGCGGCGAGCGGTCTTCTGCAGCGAGAGGGCGTGACGGTCGTGGGCGTGGCCTCGAACACCGCCGAGGCGCTGCGCCAGGCCCGCGCGCTTCGGCCGGACGTCATCCTCGTCGACATCGGGCTCGGGGACGAGAGCGGCTTTGACCTTGCCCGGCTCCTGGCCCGGGACGGTCAGGGCGGCAGCGCCGAAGTGATCATGATCTCGGCGCGCCCCGAAACGGACTATACGGAGCTGATAGCCGAAAGCCCGGCGGCCGGATTCCTGGCCAAGTCGGAGCTGTCGGTGCAGGGGATCGGCCGGCTCCTCGGCCACGCGCCGTGACCGGCGGGCCAGCAGGCAACGTCCTGCCGCGCAGCCGTTCGGTATAGGAATTACTTAACGGCGATGCGTCGTGACACGGCGCCGTCGGCACCTTCACCTGAAGCCGAGGGCGAGGGCGAGGCTTCTTACTGCGGAATCGCCACGGCCACAGTCAGCCTCGCGCGCGTGAGGCTGGCGAGCGGCGGTTGCACCGCGTGTTGTGTAGCAGCTAGCAGGAATTCAGCCAGTCGGGCTAGCCGGGGGGCCAGATGGCCGCTGGCCAGGATGGCAGGCGACCGGGCGCGCGAAATAGTTGGAGCGCCGGGCCTTAACAGCGACGGCACGCGCACGAAGAGGAAAGGTGGCGTGGCTGGTGAGCGATACAAGCCAACTCCTTCTCCAGCGCCCGCCGGACGCCGAGGGTGTCAACGGCACGGACTGGCGTAGCCGCGCCGCTTGCCGCGACGTGGATCCCGACCTGTTCTTCCCGATTGGGACATCGGGTCAGGCCTTGCTTCAGATCGATGAAGCCAAGCAGATATGCCGAACGTGCCTGGTGCGCAGACCGTGTCTGCGCTGGGCATTGGAGCGCGGCGAGGATGCCGGCGTCTGGGGCGGCACCACTGAGGAGGAGCGGCGCATCCTGAGGCAGATGCGCGCACCACTGAGGGCTGGCCATTCCGCTACGGCGCATCGCTGGGCACCCGGCTGCCGGTGACCCCGCGCTGGTAGGAGGCGCTCACCGTGTTCACGGGCCGCTCGCTATCAACCCCGAGAGCGCCGTTACTGTCGACAGCGGGGGAACGAGGACGTATGCTCCGTGCTATTCGTCAAAGTTGAGCCCGGTTGCGCCTGAGCTGCGTGCTAGATCGAACCGGGCGGCGCCAAAGCGGTTTCGCCGGGCAGAACGTGGCTCTCTCTTCGCTGGACTCTCCACGTGAAGGTGAGAATATGGCGAGCACGGGGCATTCCCCGCCGTTTACCGGGAGTACTTTCGGCCAGCATCATCATATTTGCGCGTTCTTCAACAGCATCGACGAGCAGCACCGCGTGCTTCGGCCGTTCATCAAGGATGGTTTCGACCGGGGGGATAAGGCCTTCCACCTCGTTGATCCCGGGCTACGGGAAGAACATCTCAGGCGACTCGCCGAAGCAGGTATCAATGTGCAAGAGGCGATGGGTACCGGCCAGTTGGAGGTGCGGCCGTGGCAAGACGGTCCGCTCCGCGGGGGCCGCTTCGACCAGGACACCTGGCTGGCGTCATTCGAGCAAGTGCTCCAGTCCGGGTCGGCAGCAGGGTATGCGCAGACAAGATTCCTGGCTCACATGGAATGGGCGCTCGCCGACCTGCTAGGCGTCGACGACCTGATCGAGTTCGAGGCACGGGTCAACTACGTGGTTCCCAAGTACGAGGATGCGGTTATCTGCGCGTATGATCTGACGAAATTTGGCGCTAGCGTGGTGATTGACGCCTTGCGGACGCATCCAGTCGTGATTATCGGCGGGCTGCTTCAGGAGAACCCGTTCTTCGTTTCTCCTGATCAGCTGCTGCTCGAGATCCGGGAGCGGCAGTCGGTACGTAAGAGCGCAGACAAGGCGCGCTAAATGCCCATCGATACCGATGCTCAGATCCTCGGGCTGCGAACCGTGCTTAGGGATCTGGTGGCGCTTTCCGCTATCCCGGCGGCGTGGGCCGGTAAAGAACCGGCTGCCGTGGCTGCCGGGCTTGCCGACGCGCTGATAGGATTGCTGCAGCTTGATTTTGTTTCCGTTCGCTTGTGCGATCCCGGTACCGCGGGCGCAGTCGAGGTCGCGCGGGGGAACGCACGGACGACGTTTCCGGGATGGCTGGAAAGTCATCTCGCCAAGAACGGCCGGCTCTCGGGTAAGGAAATCGTCCCCGATGTGGGCGGCGGCGTCGAGAAACGTCGCGGTGTTGTCATCCCCATCGGTGTCGATGCCGAGGGCGGTGTGGTTGCTGCGGCCTGTGATCGCGCCGACTTTCCCACGGAAATTGACCAGCTTCTGCTTAACATTGCTGCTAATCACGCTGCGACAGCATTTCACAGCGCATGCCTCGTCCACGAGCGCACGAGGGCCGAAGAAGAGCTTCGCAACGCCCGAAACGAGCTAGAGGTCAAGGTAGCGGAGCGGACAGCCGAGTTGCGGAGAAGCGAAGCCTACTTATCCGAGGCGCAGAGGCTGACCCATACAGGCACTGCTGCTCTGAACGGCGCCACGGGAGAGGTAAACCACTCCTCCGATGAACACTCCCGCTTGTACGGCTTCGACCCCCAGCAGGGGGTCCCCTCTTTCGAAGAGTTTCGCCAGCGCGTTCATCCGGAGGATCGTGCGAGGTGGACCGAAGCGCTTGAGAGAGGAATCAGTCAAGCGGCACGCGTCGAGGGGGAGTTCCGAATCGTTCCTCCGCAAGGCCCGCTGAAGCACCTCCGCGCAATCGTGCATCCCGTCTTAACCGCGTCGGGCGAACTCGAGGAATTCGTGGGCACCGTCGTCGATGTGACCGAGCGCAAGCGTGCCGAGGAAGAACACCAGGCGCAGTTGTGGTTCCTCGAAAGCATGGACAGGATCGACCGCGCCATCCAAGGGACCAGCGACCTCGAGCAGATGATAGGCGATGTTCTCGATGTCGTGCTCGTGATCTTCGGATGCGATCGAGCATTTCTGGTTCATCCCTGTGATCCGGAAGTTGACTCCCATCAAGTGCGAAAGCGGACGCGGCCGGAATACGTCGGCGCCTTCGGCCCCGGCGTGGACATCCCGAATGACGAGGGAGTCGCCCACGTCTTCCGGACAGTGCTGGCCTCGAGCGGTCCGGTGCGATTCGATCCCGAATCAGGCAATGTGCCTCCGTCGCGGGTGGCGGAGCGTTTCAGCTTCAAGTCCATGATCGCCATGGCTGTCTACCCCAAGGTAGACAAGCCCTATATGTTCGGGCTGCACCAGTGCTCTCATCCATCGGTCTGGACACCGCACGAGGAGCGGCTGTTCCATGAGATCGGACGGCGGCTGGCCGACGCGCTGGACACCCTGTTGATGTTTCGTAACCTGCGCGAAAGCGAGCGCAAGCTCGAGGGGAGCCGGGCCGAGCTCGCCGCCTCGCGGGCGCGGATCGTCACGGCCGCAGACGAGACGCGGCGCCGGATCGAGCGGGATCTGCACGATGGAGTGCAACAGCGGCTCGTCTCACTCGCGCTCGCACAGCGGACGGCGCAGGCGACGGTCCCGCCCGAGCTGCCTGAGTTGCAGGCGCAGCTGTCCGGACTGGCGGACGGACTGGCGGGCGCGCTCGAGGAGCTGCAGGAGATCTCGCGCGGTATACACCCGGCCATCCTCGCCCAGGGCGGCCTCGGGCCCGCCCTCAAGACCCTGGCCCGGCGGTCAGCTGTCCCCGTCGAGCTTGAGGTACGCGCCGAGACGCGGCTGCCTGAGCCGGTGGAGGTGGCCGCCTATTACGTCGTGTCAGAAGCGCTCACGAATACCGCGAAGCACGCGCACGCTTCCGCGGTATACGTTGCCGTCGAAGCGCGTGACGGCGTCCTCGAGCTCTCGATCCGCGACGATGGCTCCGGAGGGGCCGATCCGACACGCGGTTCCGGACTCATAGGCCTCGCCGACCGTGTTGATGCGCTCGGGGGCACGATCGACGTGGCGAGCCCCGTCGGACAGGGAACGGCGCTGCTTATCACGCTTCCCATCGAAGAGGGCTAATCGCGCGTTCCCGGCCGGCCCTGCCGTGCCTCCACATTCTCGTGCTCTCCCCAGGCTGGCGAACATCGCGCGCCGTAGGCGATCCGGCATCACCGCCAGCGCCCGCCGGCCCAGCAAGCTGGCTGCAGTCCCGCATTACCGCTAGCGGGTAGCAACGTTGGGCGCCTGCCGTGCAGACAGAGCCACGCCGACGCGCGATCGTGAGTGATAAGCAGCACGTCTCGTGGCTGCCCATCCCGAGCAAGGATGGAGCCTGCATTGCAACGGTGTCGTGAAAACAGGGAATACGTACGCAGATTGCTTAAGAAAAAACAACCTGAATTCGCCGCGCTGCTTGAATCGTTTGAACTGAAGTTGCCATGCCCTGTATGCGGGGACACGATTGCGGACCATCGTCGGCGACGTTACCCGATGGTGCATATGCCGATGGAACAGTCCGGGATCTCATAGCGGCGCGCGCACATGCCTTGAGGTGCGCCGTCAGGTGCGGGCGCTTGCCGTGCCCGCGTGACCGCGTGGATTGGTGGGCGCCGCGTCGACCGGTGCCGAGGCGCTGCACCAGGCACACACATATTGCAGCTAGCAGGAATTCGGTCAGTTCGGCTAGCCGGGGGGGTAAATGGCGGCTGGCAATGATGACGGCGGGACCACATGCGCGGAATCGTTGAGTGCGGCACAGGAAACTCGAGCCAGAGGCCAAAAGAAGGCGGTCTGCGCCGGATAAAGCCGCGGCGGCTCGTCCGCGGCCTGGTCACGCCGCATCGGACTCCATGAACAAGGAGGAAGCAGATGGCGGACGTCGTCACGAGCGAACGAGAATCGGTAGCAGTGGCTGTCCCCGCGTGGGTGGCGGCAAGCCGGAAGTACACCGCCGCGCCCCAACTGGGCGCGGAAAGCCGGAAGTATGCCGTCGAGGCGATCGGGACGTTCTTCCTCGTCTTCACGGTGGCAGCCAGCGGGTTCAGCCACAGCACGTTTACCCCGCTGGCCGCCGGCGCAGCCCTCATGGTGATGGTCTACGCCGGCGGGCACATCTCCGGCGGCCACTACAACCCGGCCGTGACCCTGGCGGCGCTGTGGCGTCGCCGGATCGGGCTGGTTGATGCGGTGGCGTACTGGATCGTGCAGTTCGCTGCCGGCGTGATCGCCGCGGTGGTCGCCCGCGCGGTCGTGAACCCGGCGGCGGTGACGACCCTGCGCCCGTCCGGTCACGCCCTCGCGGCTACAGCCGTGGCGGAGTTGCTGTTCACCTTCGCCCTGTGCTACGTGGTGCTCAACGTCGCCACCAGCAAGGATCAGCTGGGCAACTCCTTCTTCGGCCTGGCCATCGGTTTCACCGTCCTGGCCGGCGCGTTCGCCGTCGGCGGGATCTCCGGCGGTGCGTTCAACCCGGCGGTGACGCTCGGCGCCGCCACTGGGGGCCTGTTCGCCTGGTCGACGCTGTGGGTCTACATCGTCGTGCAAGCCGTCGCTGGCACGGCCGCAGGCCTCACCTTCCTCGCGCTCAACCCCGACGACAAGTGATCCGCCCAGCGGCGCCAGATCCAGCCGGGTGCCACCTCATCCCAGTCAGCCACACCCGACGGCCCTGGGTCCCATCCACAAAGGAGACACAGGTATGACCACCACGGAGCCCAACCCGATCCAGACGACGGATGCCGGCATTCCGGTCCAGAGTGACGAGTATTCGCTGACCGTCGGTGCCGGTGGCCCGATCCTGCTCCAGGACAGTTACCTGATCGAGCAGATGGCCAACTTCAACCGGGAGCGGATCAAGGAGCGGCAGCCGCACGCCAAGGGCAGCGGCGCGTTCGGCCGGTTCGAGGTCACCGGCGACGTCAGCGCCTACACCAGGGCGGCGGTGTTCCAGCCGGGAACCACCACCCGGATGGTGGCCAGGTTCTCGACCGTGGCCGGGGAGCGCGGCAGCCCCGACATGTGGCGGGACCTGCGCGGCTTCGCGCTGAAGTTCTACACCACCGAGGGCAACTACGACCTGGTCGGCAACGACACGCCGGTGTTCTTCATGAGGGACCCGATCCACTTCCAGAACTTCATCCGGTCGCAGAAGCGGCTGGCCAAGGTCAACCTGCGCTCCAACGACATGCAGTGGGACTTCTGGACGCTGCTGCCGCAGACGGCGCACCAGGTGATCTGGCTGATGGGCGACCGCGGCTTCCCGAAGGACTTCCGCCACATGAACGGGTACAGCTCGCACACCTACATGTGGATCAACGCGGAAGGCGTGAAGTCCTGGGTGAAGTACCACTTCATCTCCGACCAGGGCATCGAGTTCCTGACCCAGGCCGAGGGCGACCGGCTGGCCGGCACCGACCCCGACCTGCACACCAAGGACCTGTACGAGGCGATCGAGCGCGGGGACCATCCGAGCTGGACGCTGAAGATGCAGATCATGCCGTACGAGGACGCCAAGACCTACCGGTTCAACCCGTTCGACATCACCAAGGTGTGGCCGCACGCCGACTACCCGCTGATCGAGGTCGGCAAGATGACCCTCGACCGCAACCCGGAGGACTACCACACCGAGATCGAGCAGCTGGCCGTCGCGCCCGCCAACCTGGTGCCGGGCATCGGGCCGAGCCCGGACAAGCTGCTGCTCGGCCGGCTGTTCTCCTACAACGACGCGCACCGGGCCCGGCTCGGCGTGAACTACACGCAGATCCCGGTCAACGCCCCGGTCGCGCCGGTGCACGCCTACAGCAAGGACGGGATCGGGCGGGTCCACAACGTCAGCGACCCGGTGTACTTCCCGAACTCCAAGGGCGGCCCGCAGGCCGACAGCGTGCACAACCCGCCGCCGAGCTGGTACGCCGACGGCGACCTCGTGCGCACCGCCTACGAACTGCACGCCGAGGACGACGACTGGGGCCAGGCCGGCACGCTGGTCCGTGAGGTGATGGACGACGCGGCAAGGGACCGGCTGGTCAGCAACATCGTCGGGGCGCTGCTCGCCGGCGTGACCGAGCCGGTGCTCGAGCGCGCGTTCTGGTACCTCCGGAACGTGGACAAGTACCTGGGCGACCGGGTCGAGAAGGGCGTCCGCGCCGGACAGTCCTGATCGGCAGATCGCACCGTGATAGACGGGGGGCCCGGCGCCAGCAGGTGCCGGGCCCCCATCCATCCGCAAGCCGAATCCACATGCCGAATCCCCAGAGCGAACGGTCAATGCGATGACGATTGTGAGCCTGAGCCTGTCCCACCGGTTCACTCCGGCCGAGGTGCTCGAAAAGCTCGCCGTTCCGTCCGCAGAGCAGGGCGACGTGCTGGCCCGGTTGCACGCTGTGCCGTCCATCGACGAGGTGGTCGTGCTGTCCACCTGCAACCGGGTCGAGGTCTACGCGGCCGCGTCAGGCCCGGCTGAACGGGTGACCCGGGCGGTTGCCGACGTGATGGCCACCCGCGGGCGGATCGCAGTCCACGAGGTCCTGCGGACGGCCCGCGTCCATGTCGGCGGCGCGGCCGCCGGGCATCTGTTCTCGGTCGCGTGCGGGCTGGATTCGATGGCGGTCGGCGAGGAGCAGATCGTCGCCCAGATCAAGGCGGCTGTTCGGGTGGCCGCCGAAGCGGGGACGGCCGGTTCCATGGTCACTGGCCTGATGGACGCGGCGCTACGGGTCAGCAAGCGGGCGCGCACGCAGACCACGATCAGCACCGCCGGCATCTCGCTCGCGCGGGCTGGCCTCGACGTCGCCGAGGCGCACCTGGGCGGGCTCGCCGGCCACCATGCGATCGTGCTCGGGACTGGCAGCGTGGGCAGGCTCGCGGCCCGGCTGCTGCGCGAGGCCGGCGTGGGACGACTGTCGGTAGCCAGCCGCCGGGTTGCGGGAGCCGCCGACGTGGCTGCCGCGACCCGCAGTCGGCAAGTGCGGGCCGCCGACGTGGCCGCCATGCTCGCCGATACCGACATCTTGATCACGGCCGCGGGGGCCGCCGTGCCCCTCGTGCTCGCCGGGCAGGTGCGTGCGGCCAGGGAACCGGCCGCAGGCCGGCCGCTGTTCGTCCTCGACCTGGGCATGCCACCCAATGTCGACCCGGCCGTCGGGCGGCTGCCCGGTGTCACGCTCGTCGACATCACCGCACTCGGCCGGCACCTGGCCGACCGAGAGGTACCGGATCAGGTCCCCCAGGTTCGCGCCATTGTCGCCGCAGAGGTCACCGCGTACACCAGCCGGCAGAACGAAGCCGCCGCGGCGCCCGTCATCGCAGCGATGCACGCACAGATCAGGCAGCTCGCCGACGCCGAACTGGCCCGGCTGCACGATCGGCTTCCTGGCCTCAGCGCAGAGCAACAGGCCGAGACGGCGGCCACCGTCCACCGCATCCTCCGCAAGATCCTGCACCGGCCGACCGTCCGGGCGAAGGAATTCTCCACCGGCCCGGAGGGGCCGGTCTACCTCGAAGCGCTGCGCCAGCTCTTTGATCTCTGATCGGCTGGTTCGGTCCGGGGGCAGTGGCGCGCCCGTGTTCTAGCTTTGGTGGCTTGAGCGATCCAGTGCCAGGCGGGCGGCGCTGACGTCCTGGCGGCCGTGCCCAGCGGCCACGGCGGTATGCCACTGGCTGGAGAGCGCGGCCAGGAGCGGCGGCGTGTCGCCGCCTGCGGCACCAATCGCGAGGTCGACGTCCTTCAGCGCCCACTCGAGCGGGAACTCGGCTGCGAAGTCGCGCTGGTCCATTTTGTGGAACTTGGCGTCGGCGATCGGCGCGTCAAGCGGGCCGCCCTCGATGACCTCCGCGAGCTGCTGGTGACCGATATCGAGGCGGTCAGCGAGCTCCATGGTCTCCGCCACACCCTCGATGAGGATGGACATGTAGGCGTTGACGACCAGCTTCACCTGGCTGCCCTTGCCGGCTTCACCCAGCCACACGGTCTTGCGGCCGATGACGTCAAATACCGGGCCCACCGCGTCAGCCGCCGCGGCGGGTCCTGACGCCAGGATCAGCAACTGGCCCTGCTGCGCCGGTCCCTTGCTGCCCGACACCGGCGCGTCCACAAACATGACGCCGGGCCGGAGCGCGGCCAGCCGGTATCTGGTGCGCAGGGTCGCCTCAACGCCGATCGTGCCCATCTGCGCCCACACGCATCCGTCGGCGAACGCGTCGGCCACTCCGCCGTCGAAGATCACCGAATCCACGACATCGGCGGTGGGCAGCATCGTGATCACCACCCCCGCGCCCTGGACCGCATCCCGCGCCGACGCCGCGACCACCGCACCCGCGTCGGCAAGCGGGCCGGTCGCCGACGCCGACCGGTCCCACACCGTCGTGTTCAGGCCCGCGGCGACCAGGTTGCGAGCCATCGCCGACCCCATGATGCCGGCGCCGATCATTGCCACCGCCGCGCGGCCATCTGCCCCTGCCATAACGGCTCCTTTCCTCGGCTCCAGCATGGCTGCCAAGACCGCCGGGCGCATTGCAGCTAGCGGGGATTCGGGCCAGTGCCGGCTGACGGGGCCCAGCTCTGGAGCTTCACCGCGGAGGGCCCGGTGGAGTCGCAGATCGCAGTGGCCGGCGGGATCGCCTACGTCGGCAGCAACGACGGCAAGGTGTATGCGCTTAAGGGAGTTAGCGGCCAGGCCGGGGAGCCAGCCGAGCCTTACTCGGACTCATCCGCCAGACCGTGCTCGATGGCGTACCGGACCAGTTCGACCCGGTTGTGCAGGTGGAGCTTGCCGAGCGTGTTCTGCACGTGGTTCTGCACGGTGCGGTGGGACAGCACGAGCCGGGCGGCGATCTGCTTGTAGGACATGCCGGTGGCGACCATACGGAGGATTTCGGTCTCGCGTTCGGTCAGCCGCAGCGCGTCCCCGCCGTCCCCGGCGGGGCCGGCGGCCAGCCGCCGGAACTCGCCGAGGACGAGCGCGGCGAGTCCGGGGGTGAACACCCCGTCGCCGTCGGCCGTGCGCCGCACCGCATCGAGGAATTCCGGGCGTGCCGCGGACTTCAGCAGGTAGCCGACCGCGCCCGCCTTCACCGCGTCCAGGACGTCCTGCTGTTCGCCGCTCGCGGACAAGACCAGCACGCGCACCGCCGGATGGGCCGCGCGCAGGCCGCGGGTTACCTCGACGCCGGACATGTCTGGCAGCTGCAGGTCGAGCACGACGACGTCCGGCCGGGCCGCGCCGGTGATGCGCAGCGCCTGTGCGCCGTCAGCGGCCGACGCGACGACGTCATATCCGGCTTCGGTCAGGTCTCGGGCAACCGCGTCGCGCCACATCGGATGGTCGTCCACCACCATGACCCGTATCGGCGCGTCCTGCCCCACGTCCGCACCCTAGCCCGCCCCCGGTGACTGCGCTACTGGTACGCCGGCCCCGCGCGGCAGGCGGAGCTCCACCTCGGTGCCCTCGCCGGGTACGGAACTGATGGTGGCGGAGCCGCCCAGGTCGCGCAGCCGTCCGCGGATGGAATGGCTGACCCCGAGCCGTCCGGCGCCCGCCGCCTCAGCCAGCCGGCCGTCCGGGATGCCGGGGCCGTCGTCCCTGATCGTCACCGTGACCATGCCCGGCTCGTCCTCGACCAGCACCCACGCGCGGGCCCGCTCCCCGCAATGCCGCCGTACGTTGTCCAGCGCCGCACGGATCGCTGAGGTCAGCTCATCTGCCACTGCCTTTTCCAGCAGAACGGCCTGGGCTGGCACCGACACGGTCACCCACTCCGACTGGCAGGGCAGGAGCAGTGCGCGGAGATCCAGGTCCCCCGACGCGGACGCCGCAGGGCCGCCTCCCACCAGGGCGCGGAGCGGCGGCCGAACTCGGCCGGC
>DAIRVB010000054.1:0-13005 GCA_036803065.1 Streptosporangiaceae bacterium | reverse complement strand
CCCGCCCTCCCCTGGTGGGTGTACTGAGCGCCGAGGAACACCGTGACCGCTGCGCAGACGGCGGCGAGCACCGCCGCCGCCGGGCGGATGGCCGGAGCCAGCAGCGGGCGGGCTGCCGACTGCTGCGGCCGGTCCATCGCCTCCATCCAGCGCTTTCGGGGCATCCAGCCATCCTAGGAGGCCAGCGCACCTGCCCCAGCCGGGCCGGTGGTCGGGCAGGGTGCCCGGCGGCGAGCCGGAGTCGGGCAGGATCGAGGCTGTCCGCGTCGAGACCGCTGGCCGGGAGGCTGGAGTTGCTTAGCCCATTCGTTCTGGAGGCAGCGCAGGTGCGGCTGGAGCCGTTGACCGCTGGGCACGCGGGGCCGCTGGCGGTGGCCGCCGCCGAGGACCGGGCGAGTTACCGGTTCACCTGGGTGCCTGACGACCTGGATGATGCGCGCCGCTACGTTGAGGCTGCTCTCGCCCACCAGGCCGGCGGCCGCGCGATTCCCTGGGCGGTGCGCCGGATTGCCGATGACCGGATCGTGGGCTGCACCCGATTCCTGGACCTTGAGGTCTTCGAATGGCCGCCGCCCTGGCCGCCAGGGGTGGGCCGGGGCAGCGAGCCTTCCGATGACGTGCCGCCTTCTGTGGCCGAGGTCGGCAGCACCTGGTTTGCCGCGTCGGTGCAGGGTACCGGCATCAACACCACATCCAAACTGCTGCTCCTGGCCCATGCTTTCGAGGTGTGGAACGCGCTGCGGGTGACCCTCAAGACCGACGCGCGCAACGCCGCGTCCCGGCGCGCTATCGAACGGCTGGGAGCACGCGCCGAGGGCATCCGCCGGGCCCACGCACCAGGCAGCGACGGGACTGTTCGCGACACCGCCTACTACTCGATCATCAAGGCCGAATGGCCGGCCGTGCGGGATCAACTGAACGCGCAGGCCGCTCACAGGAGGGACTTCGATGGAGGATGACCGCCGCAGGGCGTTCGCCGAGCAGATGATTGCCACGCTGACTGGTGGCGCGATGAGCATGCTGGTCAGCGTCGGCTACCGGACCGGCCTGTTCGATGCGGCCGCACGAGGGCCGGGGACCAGCGTCGATCTCGCCGGACGGGCCGACCTGCAGGAACGCTATGTCCGGGAATGGCTCGGCGCGATGGTCACCGGCGGGTTCTTCAGCTACGACCCAGCCAGCGGGCAGTACGCTCTCCCCGCCGAGCATGCCGCTTTCCTGACCGGTGACACGGCCGCGAACGTCGCGCCGATGGCCTCCATGCTGCGGGCGTTTGGCGGCGCGCTGCCGGAACTCGAGCGGTGTTTCGTGGCCGGTGGCGGGGTGGCCCAGGCGGCCTTCGCGCCGCATTTCGAGGCAGCGGGAGCGACCCCGGGTGACACCTGGCGGCGGATCTACGACGAGCACCTGGTCGACGGTTTCCTCGGCGCCGTGCCCGGGGTGCGGGCCAGGCTGGCCGGCGGGGTGCGGGTTCTCGACCTGGGCTGCGGGACCGGGCACGCGGTCACGGTGGCGGCCCGGGCCTTCCCCGCGTCACAGTTCCTTGGCGTGGACATCGACGGCCGCCTGGTCGCCATTGCCCAGGCCGAGCGCGCCCGGCTCGGCCTGGGCAACGCCGCGTTCGTGGTGGCCGACGCCGCCACGCTCCCGCCGCACCCGCAGTTCGATGTCATCACCGCGTTCGACGCGGTGCATGACCAGCACTCCCCGCAGGACGTGCTGCGCCGGGCGCGCGCCGCACTAGCTCCTGGCGGGGTGTTCATCATGGTCGACGCGAAGTTCTCCAGCCACCTGGAGAACAACGTCGGCCACCCGCTCGCCCCGCTGTGCTACGCGATCAGCCTGATGTACTGCACGACCGTGTCCCTCGCCGGTGGCGGTGCCGGACTCGGAGCGATGTGGGGCACCGAGATGGCCTGCCGGATGCTCGCCGAGGCTGGATTCGGCCATGTCGAGATGCTGGATTCCCCCCGCCCGCAGAACTGCATCTACGCCTGCCGTGCCTGAGGTCTCGCCGCGCGGCTGCGCGCGATCGACGCGGGCGGCGACGGCCCGGATGACCGCGACCTCACGCCAGCGATCCGGATGCTGGCCGAACCGGACCGCCTGTGCCGGGCCGTCCAGGACGTCTTGCTCCCGCGTGACCCTGGCGGTCCGCCGACGCTGCCCTGGCCCGAGTGGGCTGACCTGGTGGCGGAAGCGCTGGCGGTCAACGCGGCGAGGGAACTTCTCGACGCCACCCGCCAGGCGACACCCTGTCGGCCCTCGCCTGCCGCTACCAGACAACAGTGGCGACCCTGCAGAAACTCAACGACCTCGGCCCGGGCAGTATCCTCCAGGCCGGGCAGGTCCTGCTGGTCCCCTACATTGCCGGGGCCGTTGCCGCCGCGCCGGGCACAGCCGGGAACGCCAGTTGCCCTTTAGGGCATGATCAGTCGGGTCAGGCAGCGACCTTATCCAGCTCGCCTGTGACGTCGATGCGCTGCGGGCCAGTCCGGAGCAGATGATGACCGTGATCGTGGTGTCCGGAGCACCGGGCACCGGCAAGTCGACCATCGCCGCTGCGGTGGCCGCCGACCGGCGCTGGCCCCTTCTGTCGCTCGACACGATCAAGGAAACGCTGGCCGACGTGCTCGGCCTGGGTGACCAGGAGTGGTCGAACCGCGTAGGCGACGCCGCCGCGGAGGTGGTATTCCGCCTGTGCGCGCAGTTCCCGCAGGTGGTTGCCGAAGGGTGGTGGCGCGGGCCCAGGCGCGAACGGGCGGTGGCTGAGTTCGCCGGCGCGATCGAGGTGTTCTGCCACTGCGATCCGCAGCTAGCCGCCAGCCGGATGCGCAGCCGCCACGGCACCGGGCGGCATCCGATCCACCGCGACGTCATCAACCCCGCAATCCTCGATGATGCTGCGGCGCTCGCCGCCACCGTTACCCCGCTGGGCCTGGGCGGGCCGTTGATCGCGCTGGATACCGCGCAGGCCGGTGCGCCCGCACGGGCCGCCGCCGCCGCAGCAGCCATCGGCTGGTGACCTGGACGTGCCCTTCCTCGTCAACCTCAGCGAGGACCTCGCCGGCCGCCTCCCCGCCGGGCACGGCCGGGTATTGCCAGGCACGGCGCATCTGCCGTACTTAGAACAGCCAGATCTCGTCGCGCAAGTCATCACGGAAGCAATCAGCCGCTCGTAGCACCGGCGCCCTCGACGACCTCCATCCTCGACCCGGCCGCGAGGTGATGCTCGGCGTCCTCGACGAGGGCCAGACCGATACAGCCGTCACGGTTCCCGTGCAGGTACAGGGTGGGCTGCGGCCCAGCGCTAGCCAGCGCCGCCTCCTCAGCCGCGTACGGGCCATCCGCGCCGGCGCGGCGGAGCCCCGGCTCCCCGGCCCGGTAGTAGCCGATCGCCGCCGCGAGGTTGCCCTCACCGCGCAGGCACTGCTTGACGTTGCGGAGATCTTCGCTCGCGTCATAGCCGGGGCACCAGTCCTGCCACAGCCGGTCGAGAAATGCCATGTCCCCAGCAGCGAGCACGGACTCGGCGAAGGGTGTCTTCAGGAAGAACAAGTAGAAGAACCGCTTCAGCTGATCGTAATCGGCGAAGATCCTCGTATCAAGCGCTAGCGGGGGCACGGCGAGCGTGACCACCCGCCGCCAGCGATCCGGAGCGAACGCGGCCGCACCGTACGCCATCTCGGCGCCCCAGTCGCTGCCGATCAGGACAGCCCGGTCGTCGCCGCCCAGCGCGTCGTGCAGCCCGACTGCGTCGGCCACGAGCGCCCCCAGCCCGAAGCAGCCGTCTGCGGGAATGCCGGTCGGCGCGTACCCGCGCATAAACGGCGCCACCGCATGAAAACCCGCATCGGCCAGCGCTGGCAGCAGATACCGCCACGTGTGAGCCGAGTCGGGGAAGCCATGCAGGCACAGAGCGAGCGGCCCGCGGCCCGCCTCCAGGACACCGAACTGCAACCCGTTCGCCGTCACGGTGCGGGCCCGCAACCGACTGGTCATGCGGAGCAGTATCGGCGAGTCCCGGACCGATCCGCAATCGCCCGGCAGAACGTACGCCTGGTCAGCTGGGGACGGCTCACCGCTGGGGGCGGCGATGGTTCCGCTGTTCGCGGCGTCGTTGCAGGTCGGCCAGAAACTCGGCTTGCTGCTGTGGAGTCATGGCGGCGAAGGCCACCTCAATCCGTCCGGGATTCCGGCCGTCGAGCACCGTCCCGTCAGGCAGCGTGCGCAACTGCAGACCGGGAGCGAGCACCGATTCAGGGATCGCCCCGACGAGGGTCAGCAGGTCCGCAACGCGGTCGGTGATGTCCTGTCCCGACTCGAAGGCGGTGAAGCACACGGCCAGGATCTCGTTGCCGGTCAGCGTGAAAGACCAGTCATCGCGGCCCATGAGCAGGGCCCGTACGACTGGGATGAGCAGGTCACGGGAGCGTTCCGGATCCTGGCTGCGCACCTCGAAACGGGCACCGAAGTCCACGTCGCCGAGCGGGACTTCCGCCAGGTTGTGCATGATCGAGTAGTTCGGGCGCAGCCCGATGACCGTCACCGGCAGCCCGGCAGCCAGTTCCAGCGCGCAGACCGAGGCCGACCGCATCTGCCCAACCACGGTCCACGCGTTCGCGGCGCGGAAGCTGTGCCCGGCGAATGGCGAGGTATATGGCCCGCGGATGTCGCCACCGTAAGCATCCAGGTAGGAGGTGGGCCCGACACCCATGCCGTGGATCTGGTAGCTCGGTGCGCCATACCTGGACCTGACAGTGGCGTGGACGAACGAGTCCAGGTCCGGGAATGGTACCTCGCCGAGCTGCTGCCACCCCTGGCCGAGCGCATAGGCGTCCAGCCCGGAGACCATCCGTCCGTCTGGAGCGCTGGCCGGCTTGCCGGCCGGATCACGGTGAAACAGCGGCATCATGAACTCCTCTCGGCACACCCACGCCGAAGGCCACGTCGGGGCGGCCGCCCGCAGGTTCAGCAGGGATCATGGCCCCGCCGGGTCATTCAACCAGTGAGAGCGTGCCGATACCTTTGCGGCTCACCGCAGGAGTCCGCGATGGACCACCGTCGACCGGAACGCACCACCGGAATATCTCGACTCGGCACTGACCGTGACTTCGGCACCGGATCCAGTCCTGGTCAACTGACCGCGGAAGAAGTACTCGGGGTGGATACCGTCGTCCGCGTTCGCAACCGCGACCTGCAGCGACAGGACGTCGCCGACGTTGACTTCGATCGGCTCGTCCAGTGCGAACGGCACATAGACCGGCAGCCAGTTCGTGCCTTCTACGAGGGCTGTTCAGGCCCGCATCACCAGGCGCCACTGCTAACTCGATCCAGGCCAGCAGGCCGTCGACACGGCCGCCCACCGACGGGCAGAGATAAACGGCGCCAGGGTCAGGCGGCTCGCCAAACGTACGTACCTGGACCTGCAGGCCCCCGACATGGAGCGTCTTCCATGCGGACTGGCGCACGTGCCCCCTTAGATTCCTGAATCTGCCCATCGGCTGTGAGCATGCTAGCTCGCCCGGCTGTGCAAGTGATAACTACACAGGTTGCGCGCGGCTTCGATTATCAACCGCTCCAGCGGCCTCCTTACGGCCGAAGGCTAATGCTTCCCGGATCGCGACAGGAAGCCGCGAAGGCACTATCCGTCATCCGTTCCCACCGCGCGGCGCGCGGAATTGATGCTCGTAGAGCAGCGGCAGCACACGCAGATCCTTCGGGCGGCCAGCCGACTCCTTAGACCTGATTACGTCAGCGAGGTCCGCGACAACCACCTCCACCTCGCCCACGCGAAGGCGATGCGCGTTGACCACAAGCTGGGCGTAGCCTCCGGCAAAGCCTGACGGATGGAACGATAGGTCGAACTCGCCGTCGGCGCAGATCAGATTCCACACCTCCGCTGCCGCGAGAGACGCGGCATCGTGGCTGAAGGGCAGCCCTTCTGGTACCGCCTCGGTCCGGATCAGGGCGCCAAGCTCCTTCAGCGCCAGCGACAGCCGGGTCAGGTTCTCCGGGCTTGCCTCTGGGGTGACATCGATGTCTCTTGTCGCTGGTATCGGGGCCTGCTGTGCGATAGCGGCGAAGGCGCCGATAATGACGTAGCGCACCTGGTGCCGGTTCAGCGCCGCGATTATGGCTGCAGCGTTCAGTTCCGGCTCACCGGCACCCTCCTGGTTGCTCACGCCACATCCTCCGCGGAAGTGGCCTGGCGCCATGCCTGAAGCTGGCGATCGCGGCGAAGTCGCTCGGCGTCGGAACGACCAGCCTCCAGCTCGGCAAGTATGTCGTCATGCACGTCGTACGCGGCCAGATGCAGGCGGAGGTCGAAGCCGGCGGCGTGCAGCAGCTTGAGTAGCGTGTTCAGGGTGGGCTGCCGCAGGTCACGTTCATACGCCGAAATCATGGTCACCGGGACTCCAGCCCGTTCGGCCAGTTCCCGCTGACTCATATCGGCCTTTAGCCGGGCGAGTTGCAGCAGCGCCGAAGAGGGCGACGGCAGCCCTTCGGCATCACACCGTTGCGTCATAACACAATCGTATGACGTGGCGTGCTGCATGCCCAGCTAGCTAGCCGCCTGCACGATGAAGGATGTCGCGGGAGCGGGAGCGGAGCACCGGGTAGTCGGCCGCAGCCTCCTGGCGCACCGCGCTCCTGGGCGAATCTGGTGTGCGTCGCGGCGAATGCCCCATTACGGATCGCGGTATTCATGCTCCCGCGCCGGTCAGCGGCTGTTCGTCGCGGCGGCGTGCAGGCGTTCCGCCAGGGCGGCGCAGCGGGCGCGGAGCTCAGGGGGGGCGAGTGGGATGAAGGGGATGCCGAGGTGAGCCAGGTGCAGGGCGATCGAGTCCAGCGAATCGGAACCCGACGTGAGCACGCAGCGGTGCTCGTCCACCGCCTCGATGACCGCGACCGTGGACGGGACCAGGGTCGCCACGACCTCCGCCGGCGCGTCTAGCAGAGCGCGCGCTCGCCACCGGTACGGCCCGGTGGAGATCCCCTCACTGACGAACCGCGCCGCATCCGGCGGATCCGCAGGGTGTGTCCGCACGCCGGTGCCGGCCGGCGAGTCCACGCGGTCGACTCGGAAGCTGCGCCACTCCCCCTTGTCGATATCCCGCGCCACCAGGTACCAGCGTCGGCCCGTCGACACCAGCCGGTACGGCTCCACATGGCGCCGAGTCTCAGTACCCGACCCGTCGCGGTAGATGAAACGCAGCCGCTCGCCCGATTGGCATGCCTGTGCGAGGAACGCCAGGTCGTTATGAGAAATCGGGGGAGAAGCTACAGGGAGCGGTACCGTCGCCGCCGTGAGAGCCTCGACCCGATGGCGGAGCCGGGCCGGGAGTACCTGGTCGATCGCTGCGGCAGCGCGGGCGGCGGCTTCCTCCATGCCGCGCGTCGCGACGGTGCGCAGGCCGATGGCGACCGCGACGGCGGAGTCGTCGTCGAGCAGCAGCGGGGGCAGGCCATTGCCCGCACGCAGCGAGTAGCCGCCGTGGCTGCCAGGCGTCGCGGCCACCGGGTAGCCGAGGTCACGCAGCCTCTCGACGTCGCGGCGGACGGTCCGGGTGGTGACGCCGAACGCCTCGGCTAGCTCGTCGCCGCGCCAGGCGGGGCGAGAGGTGAGCAGCGGCAGCAGGCGGAGCAACCGGGTGGCGGTGGTCTCGGGCATTCTTTCATGATGCCCGCCATCGCGGACCGGCTCTGTCCGCATTACTGCCTAGCGTAAGGGCATGACAGTTGACTGGAACAACCAGCTGGCCGAACAGCTGGACTGGCACTGGCGTGTCCAGCTCCGCCCCCGCCTCGACGGGCTCACCGACGACGAATACCGGTGGGAGCCGGTGCCCAGCGCATGGAACGTCCGGCCGCGCGGGACGGGCATCGCGCCGATCTCGGTGGGCGCCGGCGAGTTCACCATCGACTTCGCCATGCCGCAGCCGGACCCGCCGCCTGTGACGACGATCGCCTGGCGGATCGGGCACATCGTGGTGGGCGTGCTCGGCATGCGGGTCGCCTCGCACTTCGGCGGGCCGCCGTTCGACTACAACACGCACGAATACCCCGGCGATGCGGCCACCGCGATGGCGCAGCTCGACGAGTGCTACGCGGGATGGATCAAGGGTGTGCGCGGCCTCGGCGCAGATGGCTTGGCGCGCCCGTGCGGTCCCGCCGAAGGGCCCTGGGCCGACGAGCCGATGGCCGCGCTGGTGCTGCACATCAACCGCGAGATGCTGCACCACGGCGCGGAGATAGCACTGCTGCGCGACCTTTTCCTCTGGAAGGGATGAAGCCCGTGTACACCAAGATCCAGGTCGTATTCGACGCCGCGGAGCCGGAAAAGCTCGCCCAGTTCTGGGCGCTTGCGCTCGGCTACATCACCCAGCCGCTGCCGGAAGGGTTCACCTCTCTGGAGGAGTTCTTCAGGTCCATCGGGATATCGGAAGAGGAGTTCGGCGACCAGTGGGCTCTCATTGATCCGGCGGGGTACGGGCCGCGGCTGTACTTCCAGCGGGTACCCGAAGGCAAGACCGCCAAGAACCGCGTCCACCTCGACGTACGGGTGGCCGGCCTGGACGTGACCAGCGAGGAACGCGAGCGGCTGGTCTCCGAGCACGTCTCGCGACTGGTGGCGGCAGGCGGTACCGTCGCGTGGGAACTGGACGAGGCCCACGGTCGGTGCACGGTCATGCGCGACCCGGAAGGGAACGAGTTCTGCATTGCCTAGGCACGCCGCGCCGCAGGGTCCACACGGACAGGCGCAGCGTATTCGCGGGAAACGTTGACGCCCGCGAGACCGCGCATCAACAGCGACGGCCCGACTGTGACTGGCAAATCGTCATGTAACTGGAAGCCCCCTGCAAGTCATAACCACACACCTAGGGCAAGGGCTTGTCTGACCTCTTCTGAGAGGAGCGGGTCGCCGCCGACTCAGCGCGGATCCTGGGCCCGAGCACCCCGACACCCTGACCGCCGAGGCGAACCTGGCCGCCTCGTACTGGCAGGGCGGGCGCACCGCCGACGCGATCACCATCCAGGAGCGGGTCGCCGCCGACCGGACGCGCATCCTGGGCCCCGAGCCCCCCGACACCGTGGCTGTCGTCCATGCGCTGCGGGAATGGAAACGCCGACCGCGACGACGCCTGCGCCTAAGCAGACGCGAGCGATAAGCATGGGCCGCCCGGATGATGGGTGCAACAGCCACCGCCTCAGGCCCGCAGTCGCAGTGCGGCTTTCACCCGTGAAAATCCCGGGTGAGGATCCAATCCACCACCGGCGGATCATAAATCCGCTGATCGACTAACGGTGCCAGCAGCCCTTCAGGTACCCGAAGGCCCTTCCGGACGCCGGACCGTCAACCGAGCTCGGCAAGCAGACCGCATGATCAAACCCGTAGGCCACCGAGGTTGTCATCCGGCGCGCGCCTACATGCAGATCTGCATCGGTGCCGTTCGTGCATACGGCACGAGTACCAGCCGTCCCGAATGGGCGATCTGCGCCGAAACGCTCCCCTGGCTTGCCGTCCCGGCTGCTCTACCCTCTAGTAGGCGCGGCCGAAGATGAGGCGTTTGCCATAGGCGGACGGCTGACCGCACCGGATGCAGGTCCCCTGCTCCGGCTCGCCGTCTGTGGGGATGACGCGCGGCGTGGCGGAAGTGGCGGCCTTGATGTCGTCCTCGCACTCGGGCTGGCCGCAGTGGAATGCCCGGGCCCAGCCGGTCGCGACCGCCGCCACGAACTCGTCCCAGGTGTCCACCGTGACGGTCCGCTGATCGCGGAACTCGGTCGCCCGCCGCAGCAGCAGGTCCTGGAAGGCGGTCAGCTCGAAGCTGAGCCGGGCCGGGGCGGAGTCCAGCGGGACCGGCGTCTTCTCGTTGCCGAGCCGGGTGGCCATCAGCGCCGTGCCCGCCGCCAGGTCCCGCGGCCCGAGCTCCAGCCGGATCGGGACGCCGCGCATCTCCCAGTCGTTGAACTTGAACCCTGGGGAGAGCTGCGGCCGGTCGTCCACGTGCGTGCGGATGCCGGCGTCATGCAGCCGGGCCGCCAGCTCCCGGACGGGCGGCAGCACCTGGTCGGCCTGCTCGCCGCGGCCGATCGGGACGATCACCACCTGATAGGGGGCGAGCAGCGGCGGCAGGATGAGGCCCTTGTCGTCCCCGTGTGTCATGATCACTCCGCCGATCATGCGAGCGCTCATGCCCCACGAGGTGGTGTGGCACAGTTCCAGCTCGCCGCTCTCCGCGGCGTACTGGATGTTGAAGACCTTGGCGAAGTTCGTGCCCATGTAGTGCGACGTGCCGGACTGCAGCGCTCGCCCGTCGCGCATCATCGCCTCGACCGTGTAGGTCCGCCTGGCACCGGGGAACCGCTCGCCTGCCGTCTTCTCGCCCGCGATCACCGGCATGGCGGCCACGTCCCTGGACACCTGCTCGTAGAGGTCGAGCGCGAGCAGGGTCTCCCGCATGGCGTCCGCCTCATCGACGTGCGCGGTGTGACCCTCCTGCCACAGGAACTCGGTGGTGCGCAGGAACATCCGCGGCCGCATCTCCCAGCGGACCACGTTCGCCCACTGGTTGAGCAGCAGCGGCAGATCCCGGTGCGAGCTGATCCACTTGGCCATCATCTCGCCGATGATCGTCTCCGAGGTCGGCCGGACGATCAGCGGCTCCTCAAGCTCCTTGCCGCCGGCGTGGGTGACGACCACCAGCTCCGGCGCGAAACCCTCGACGTGCTCGGCCTCGCGCTGCAGGTAGCTCTCCGGGATCAGCAGCGGGAAGTAGGCGTTGACGTGACCGGTCTCCTTGATCCGCCGGTCGATGTCGGCCTGCAACAGCTCCCACATCTGGTATCCGTAGGGGCGGATCACCATCGTGCCCCGGACCGGGCCGCGGTCCACCAGCTCGGCCTTGAATACGACCTCGTTGTACCAGGCGGAGAAGTCCTCGCTCTGCGGGGTTACTCCGCGTTCATCATGCGCCACACCCAGAGGATAGGGGATCACGCGGCAGCAGCGGCTCCAGCACCGCCCACTGCGCGTCCGTCAAGTCCGCACGCCCGCTGACCGATACGGTAGGCACGAGGTCTCCGGTGTGAAGGTATTCTTGGTCGTTGACTCATCTACCGGAGATCTCGTTACTTTCCGGGCTCCGACACGCCACGTCACCAGCCCGTGATCAACACCAGCACCCCGGACCCACTTTTTAAACAGGCCCTAGATAAATGTGCATGCCTGTGCGTCGGCATAGTCCAACGTGCAAGTCATAACCACACATCGCATCTGCCGTCTCCGAGCGAGGGGCCCGCTGGATGAGTTCCTCGTGGTACCCGCTGGCCCACATTAGTTGCAGCGGAGTGCCTGCGCGCGGGCAGGTGATTAACGTTGCTCGCGCTCGGTTCGCGCCCGCAGCCACAACTACGCTGGCGCGGTCGGGCAGGTAGGCCCGACCGCGCCTGGACGGTGGCGGCGGCCGGCCGCTCGGGCGATGCTAGCGCCTGTATTGCGTGCCGCCAGAACGCGGTGACACGGGGAAGGGCCGGTCATCGACGACGCGTTTCATCACGATCGTCGAGGTGAGCCGCTGCACACCAGGCAGTGTGGCGAGTTTCTCGTCGCGCAGAGTCTGGTACGCGGTCAGGTCGGCGGTCGCGACTCGTATCAGGTAATCGGGGTCGCCGAACAGCCGTTCCGCGTGGCGCACCTCTGGTATGTCGGCCAGGCCGCTCTCAAATCTCGTGATCGTCGCTGCGTCTTCGCGGTCCATGGTTACCTGCACGAGCACTTCGAAGCCGAGGCCGATCGCGGCGGGGTCGATGATGGCTCGGTAACCGCGGATCGCTCCGGCGCGTTCCAGCTCGCGTAGCCGTCGGTGGCACGGCGCCACGCTGAGCGCGACTCGCTGGGCGAGCTCAGTGACAGTGAGGCGCCCCTCCGCCTGAAGCTCAGCAAGCATCTTCCGGTCAATCGCATCCATCACTAAGATAATTGCAGAATATCGGCGATTGCGGCATGTATCTGCAACAAAAAGTCGGCAGAACTGGCGTAGTTTTGCTGCCAGATACGCCGTTCCTGCTGGAGGCCAGCGACCAATCATGATTGACGTGCTCGACTACGCCCCCGTCACCGCCACCGCTTTCGCGGTCCCGCAGTTCCTCCCCCAGATCCTCAAACTTCGGGCCACGCACGACACCGACGGCGTCTCCTGGTCAGGGACGACGCTCACCAGCCTTAACAACGCTGCCTGGATCGCCTACTTCGCCTTCGAACGGTACTGGACCGCGCTTGTCCCGTCTTCCTCGGCGACGATCCTCGCCGGGATGCTCGCGATAATGCTTACCTGCCGAGGGCAGGCGAAGCGACGGTCGTCGGCCCTGATCAGCACGTGGTCGGTGATGCTCATCACGGCTTACATCGTCGCTGGCCGCACCGGCCTCGGAACGCTTCTCACCGCATCGTTTATCGTGCAGGTCGCGCCGTCTGTCTGGACCGCCTACCGGACAGCACGCCCCACAGGCATCTCATCCGGAACCTGGGTGCTCATCCTCGGCGAGCTTTCCTGCTGGCTGATCTTCGGCCTGCATGAGTCCGATCCACGGCTGATCACTCTCGGCGTCACTGGAGTCACCGCCAGCGCGCTCATGCTCGCCCGCATCCGCTGGACAAGCAAAAATGGAGCAGCCGGCCGCACCCCGGCCCGCGACCTGACGGCAGTTGATTAAAGGCGAGACCATGTTCGTGATTCCGGGGCTTTGCGGCTGTGGACCGAGCGATGGCGTGCGCCCGGCGCCGCTGTACTCGAAGGATTCAAGTGCCAGGATCTCGCGTGCGACGCCGACTGCGGGTGCGCATGATGCCATAGTCCATCGTGCA
The DNA here is from genome assembly GCA_036803065.1 of Streptosporangiaceae bacterium. GTDB lineage: Bacteria > Actinomycetota > Actinomycetes > Streptosporangiales > Streptosporangiaceae > JAWWPY01. The sequence continues at coordinate 134 of DAIRVB010000054.1, read as the reverse complement.
AGTCATAACAACACAGGTTGCCCGCACGGCTCCACAGCGAAGGAGCAAACGTCATGCAGGAAGATCTCAACGAAGGCAAGCTTCCCTGATGAGCATTCTCCGCTCGGCCAGCAGCAAGAACCTTGGCGCGACCG
>DAIRVB010000053.1:1308-13077 GCA_036803065.1 Streptosporangiaceae bacterium | reverse complement strand
GGTCAGGTAGTAGAGGGTCGGGAACGGGGTGCCGTCGTCAAGCCGCGGCGCGGTCTCGACCACGTCGGGCAGTCCGCAGGGGCAGCGGTGAGCTACCGAGCGCAGCGACCGCGGCTGGCGGCCGAGCTGGGCACGGACCACCGCGGCGTCATCGGGCCCCGCCATCACCGGGATGCGCCCTGATCCGCCTCGCGCACCGAATGCCACAGCCGCTGGTACCACGGCGTCACCGCCACCGCGGCGCGCCGGGGGCGGCCCGCCGCCGCCTGGCCGCCGATGATCACATAGCAGGTCTTGCCCGGCAGGCACAGGTGCAGGTGATCCCTGGCCTGCTGCTCGATGTAGGCGGGGTCACCCAGCCGCTGTTCCTGCGCCCGCAGCTGGGAAAGCTGGGCCGCGCTCACCCGGTTCTCCGCCTGAAGCTGGTCGATCTGCCGGCGCTGCGCCACGTACTCCCGCACCGGGTAAGCCAGGCTCAGCGCTATCGCGCAGATGACCACGGCGAGGACTGCGGCCCGGCTCGTGAACCGGGACCGGTCCCGTGGCTCAGGCCTGCTGGGTCCCCCGTCGGGCATCACTCACCCGCAGTCCAGCGGGGGAAGGCTCCAGCTCCCGCGTAGGTCGCCGCGTCATCGAGGAGTTCCTCGATGCGGAGCAACTGGTTGTACTTGGCGACCCGCTCGGACCTGGCCGGCGCGCCGCTCTTCATCTGGCCGCAGTTGATGGCCACGGCCAGGTCGGCGATGGTCGTGTCCTCGGTCTCGCCGGACCGGTGCGAGATCATGCAGGCATACCGGCTTCGGTGGGCGAGCGCGACCGCGTCCAGCGTCTCGGTGACGGTGCCGATCTGGTTCACCTTGACCAGCAGCGCGTTGGCCGACCCCTCGGCGATCCCGCGGCGGAGCCGCTCCGGGTTGGTGACGAACAGGTCATCCCCGACGACCTGCACCCGGTCCCCGAGTGCCGCGGTCAGTGCCTGCCAGCCTGCCCAGTCCTCCTCGAACAGCGGGTCCTCCAGCGACACGATGGGGTACGCGTCCAGCCACTGCTCGTAGATGCTGGTCATCTCGGCCGCGTCCTTCGGGCTCCCCTCGAAGACGTAGGCCCCGTCGGAGTAGAACTCGTTGGCCGCGGAGTCAATGGCCAGCGCCACATCGAGCCCGGGACTGAACCCTGCCTTGCTGATCGCCTCGACGATCAGGTCGAACGCCGCCCTGTTGTGCGCCAGGTCGGGGGCGAAGCCACCCTCATCACCGACGCCCGTGGACAGGCCGTGCTGCTTGAGGACGGACTTCAGCGCGTGGTAGGTCTCGGCGCCCCACTGGATGGCCTCACTGAAGGTGGCCGCGCCGATCGGCGCGATCATGAACTCCTGGATGTCGACGTTGTTGTCCGCGTGCGCGCCGCCGTTGAGGATGTTCATCATCGGGACCGGCAGCAGGTGGGCGTTGGGGCCGCCGAGGTAGCGGAACAGCGGAAGGGCCGCCGAATCGGCGGCGGCCTTCGCCACCGCCATGCTGACCGCCACGATGGCATTGGCGCCCAGCCGTGACTTGTCCGGTGTCCGGTCCAGGTCGATCAGCGCCTGGTCGATCAGCCGCTGATCGTCGGCGTCGTAGCCGAGCAGTTCCGGCTGGATCTCGTCGATGATGCCCTGGACTGCCTTGATGACGCCTTTGCCGCCGTACTCGTCACCGCCGTCCCGTAGTTCGACCGCCTCGAATGCGCCGGTCGAGGCGCCGCTGGGCGCTGCGGCACGTCCCAGCGTGCCGTCATCGAGCACGACTTCGACCTCAAGAGTCGGGTTGCCGCGCGAATCCAGGATCTGCCTGGCGTGGACAGCTTCGATGGAGGCCAAAGGAAAAACTCCTGCGTGGGGTCGGCTTACATGTCCGCTTTGGAGCCTAGTGGAGTGGCGGCCCGTCCGGGAACCGGCCACGCCGGTTGCGGTACCGGTGCCCCGCAGACTAATGTGTGACTCACACACTAATTTACGCAACGGCAGGACCAGCGGCTGTGACGACTGATCCCGGCGCCGTGCACGGGCCGGAGGAGGAGGAGGAGGAGTGGATGGCTACCCATGTAGAGGGAACGTTCAAGCTCACCGGCTGGGAGGAGGCCACCTATGAAGACCTGGGCGGCGACTCGAAGCTGACCAGGGCGCGCATCGACCAGGATTTCAGCGGGGGCATCGCGGCTAGCGGCAGTTCCCAGAACCTGATGTTCTACCGCGCCGGCGGCACGGCTGCGTTCGTCGGGCTGCAGCGGATGACCGGGCAGGTCGATGGGCACTCGGGCAGCTTCGTGCTGCAATCCGAAGGAGCTTTTGACGGCGGCGAGGCGACGACCCGGTGGCTGGTGATCCCCGGTTCCGGCACCGATGAGCTGCAAGGCCTGCGCGGGGAGGGCACGGCGGTCGCACCGCATGGGCCTGACGGCTCCTACACCTTCGACTACGACCTCGGCTGACGGGCCGGCGTGACGCTCGACCAGACGGGAAATCTGCTCGGCGCCCTGGCCCTCGTCATCGCGGACCGGGCAGCAGATGCCACCGGCGAGGCAGCCGGCAGTTCGGAGTCGGCCGCCGCGGCCCTGTCCGCGCTGCTGCATTTCCTCGACGCGCCGTCGGTGGACCTGCTCCGCCAGGTGCTCGGCCTCACCTCATCGGGCACCGTGCGACTGGTGGACCGCCTGGCGCAGGCGGGTTATGTGCAGCGGGGTCCCGGCCGGGACGGGCGCTCGACGTCGGTCACCCTCACGGCGGCGGGACGGCGGGTGGCGCAGCGGGTCTCCGCCGCGCGGGCCGACGTGCTGAGCGACTCGCTAGCCGTGCTGTCAGCCGCCGAGCGCCAGGAGTTTGAGTCGCTGGTCGGCAAGGTGCTGGCCGGGCTCGTCCGCGGGCCGGGTGCGGTGCGCTGGCTGTGCCGGATGTGCGACACCGCCGTATGCGGGCGCGACGAGGGACGATGCCCGGTCGCCAACGCGGTCCAGGAGCGCGGCTACCTCACATCCGGTTCTGGCCTCCCCGGGTGATCACCCGTCTCGGAATACTGAGCCGTCTCCCGCCGCTCGGTGACCACGCATCGCGACGATCGCGCTCGCCGCAGCGCACGCGGGGCACGCGCCTACCGTTGCATCGCCGATATGCCTGGCGGCGCCGAGCCGGGCAGGTCCGAGTTCGGCGGGTAGAACCGTGCCGGCAGGCTGAGGGCCAGATCCCGAGGAGTGTCCTGAAGTCCTAGGCGGGGCGCGAGCGCTCCCAGGCGCGGACCCGGTCGCGGTAGCGGCGGGCGGCGGCGCGCAGTTCGGATTCCGGGTCGATCCCGGCCGTGCGAGCCCTCGCTACCAGGGCGAACAGCTCAGAGCCGATGTCAGCGCCGTCGTGAGCACCGCCGTCGTGAGCACCGCCCTCATGCGCACCGCCCTCATGCGCACCGCCCTCGTGAGCACCGTCCTCGTCGGCCAACTCGGCGGGGGCACCGGCCCGCTCGGCACGCCGCTGCAACTGGGCCGCGAGGGCCAGCGCGGGCTGGCCGAATGGCACGCTGTCCAGCGCGGAGGTGGGGCCACCGGCCGCCGACTCCCGTTCTTCCGCCTTGATCGCATCCCAGTTGCGCTTCACGTCTTCCGCGCCAGAGACGGTCACGTCGCCGAATACGTGCGGGTGCCTGCGAACCAGCTTGGTCACGATGCCGTCGGCGACATCGTCCACGGTGTACCCGGTGCCGTCGGACCGCTCGGCCGCCACCCGCGCATGGAACACCACCTGAAGCAGGACATCGCCCAATTCCTCCCGCAGGGCGTCGGCGTCGCCGCTTTCCAGCGCCTCCAGGGCCTCGTAGGACTCCTCCAGCAGATGCGGGGCCAGCGAATCGTGCGTCTGCCCGGCGTCCCAGGGGCACGCGGTGCGCAGCGTGTCCATGACGGCCACGAGCCGCAGCAGGTGCGCGCCCGGCAGGTCCAGCGAGCCGTGCAGCACGTCTACCACGCCGTCGGCAGGTCCGGAGGGCCCCAGCTCCGCCAGGGCCTTCGCGAGCGCCTCAGGGCTGCCGTCGGGAGGGTCGGGCGGCCCGGCGATCGCGCCGGCATCGCACAGCCAGACCACGGTGCCAGGCACCGTCGCGGCCGCTGCGGCCAGCAGGCGCGCCAGCGCGGCCGGGCCGGGGCCGCCACCGGCGGCGGGGAGCGCATCGGCACCGGGCAGCGACTGCCAGCCGATTCCCGCCTCGTCCATGGCGGGCAGCAGCGGATGATCTGCCGAGCCCGCGAGTACCCGCGATGCCCTGGCCAGCACCTGCCAGGCCGGCCAGGACAGCAGCCTGGGGCTGACGGTAGCCGAGGTGCCGAGCAGCACCAGCCGGTCGCTCACCGGCACTCCCGAAGGGCGTGAACCATCATCACGGGGAGCGCCAGCATGACAGGGAACCACTCAGCGGCAGGTTCCATGATCACGGAGTATTTCTGGGGCTATGCGTCCGGAATACTCCGTGATCATGGACATGGCGGGCGGTGCGAGGGTGCGGGCGCGTCAGCATGATGGCGACAGCTCCGGCGCGGACGTCCCGGTCGGCTTCGGCGACGGGGGCCCTTCCGGCGCCGACAGGGTGTTGGCGTCCGCGATGACGGAGATCTGAGCGTAGTTGAGCCTGCCGAACTGCGGGTTGACCTTGATGGCCAGGCTCTTGGCGGCCAGGCACTGCGCCCTGTTGTACCTCGCGCCCAGCGCCTGCAGCGCCGTCGAGGAGGTCGCGGACGTTGGCAGCTTTCCGCCGTTCAGCCGCAGGACCAGCAGATTCTCGATCGACTGGTATCTGCCCAGTTCCGGGACCTGGTCCGGCGGGAGGCCGTTGGCGACGGCGAGGTTCGTCAGGGTGGCTCCGCTCTGCGCGGCCTGCGCGGATGCCGCCGCGAGCGCCCGCTGGCTCTCCGCGTCGGTCACGGTGATGCCCTCCCGGACCGCGAGCTGCTCCTGGACCCGGAACCTGAGCAGCCAGCTCAGCACCTCCTGGGGCATCTCGGACGCGGCGAACTGCAGCTGGATCTTCCCATGGCCGGCCTTGTAGGCCGTATCAAGGTTGCTCACCTCTGCGGTGAGGGTCGCGGTCGAGATCTGCTTGTTGCCCAGGATCGCGGCCGCACCCATCCGGATGGGTGCGCATGCGGTGAGTGCGACGACCGCGGCCAGCGCGGCCGCAGTCAGGGTGATCGGGGTGCGGAGCACGACAGCGTCCCTTCTCAGCGTCTCTCCTGCGGACGCGCTCAGGCGTCCGGTGCGGCCGTTACGTCAGGTGCCACCGGTGCGATCCCGCCGAACACCGCCTCGACGAGCTCCCCGCACCAGGTGAGCAGGTCCTGGTCGCGCAGGAGCGGAGCGCCCGGCGGTGCGGGCGTTCCAGGGCGCTTGCCCGACCCCACCTTCGGCACCGGTACGAGCATGCTACGCACCGTCGGCTTGAGCACGGTCTTCGGGTACAGCCGCTGGACGCGGACCTCACGCGAGTCGGGCAGCGCGACCGGCGAGAAGCGGATGTGCGTGCCCTGCTGGGTGATGTCGGTGAGCCCGGCGCGGCGCGCGTCGGCCCGCAGCCGGGCCACCGCCAGCAGGTTGAGCACGGGCTCGGGGGGCGGCCCGTACCGGTCCGCGAGCTCGGCGAGGACCGCGGCGGAATCACCGGCCGAATCGATGGCGGCGATCCGGGTGTAGGCCTCCAGGCGGAGCCGCTCACCCGGCAGGTAGTCGTGCGGGATGTGCGCGTTGACCGGGAGCTCCACCCGCACCTCGGGCCGCTCGGCGGGCCCGGCGCCCTTCAGTTCGCTGACCGCCTCGCCGATCATCCGGACGTACAGGTCGAAGCCGACGCCGGCGATATGCCCGGACTGCTCCCCGCCGAGCAGGTTGCCCGCACCGCGGATCTCCAGATCCTTGAGCGCCACATACATGCCGGCGCCCATCTCGGTGTGCTGCGCGATCGTGGCCAGCCGCTCGTGCGCGGTCTCGGTCAGCGGCTTCTCCGGCGGGAACAGGAAGTAGGCGTAGGCGCGCTCGCTGCCGCGGCCCACCCGGCCGCGCAGCTGATGGAGCTGGGACAGGCCGTAGGCATCGGCCCGGTCGACGATCAGGGTGTTGGCGTTGGAAATGTCCAGCCCGGACTCCACGATGGTGGTGGACACGAGCACGTCGGATTTCCGGTCCAGGAAGTTGCTCATGATCTTCTCGAGGGTGTGCTCGTTCATCTGGCCGTGGGCCACCGCCAGCCGCGCCTCGGGCACCAGTTCGCCGATCCGCGCGGCCACCCGGTTGATGGAGCTGACCCGGTTGTGCACGAAGAAGACCTGGCCATCCCGGAGCAGCTCGCGTCGGATGGCGGCGGCGATCTGCTTCTCGTCGTAGGGCCCGACGAGGGTGAGCACCGGGTGGCGTTCCTCCGGCGGGGTGAGGATGGTGGACATCTCCCTGATCCCGGCCACGCCCATCTCCAGGGTGCGCGGGATGGGCGTGGCGGACATGGCGAGCACGTCCACCTCCGTGCGCAGCCGCTTGAGGTATTCCTTGTGCTCGACCCCGAAGCGCTGCTCCTCATCCAGGATCACCAGGCCGAGGTCGGCGAAACTGACCTCAGGCGACAGCAGCCGGTGGGTGCCGATCACCACGTCGACCTTGCCGGCGGCCAGTTCCTCCCGGGTCCTCGCGGCCTCGGCGTCGGTCTGGAACCTGGACAGCGGCCTGACCGTGATCGGGAAGGGCGCGTAGCGCTCGCTGAACGTGGCGAGGTGCTGCGTGACCAGCAGCGTGGTCGGCACCAGCACGGCCACCTGCCGGCCGTCCTGCACCGCCTTGAACGCCGCCCGCACCGCGATCTCGGTCTTGCCGTATCCGACATCCCCGCAGATCAGCCGGTCCATCGGCACCGGCCGTTCCATATCGCGCTTGACCTCGTCGATGGCGGCGAGCTGGTCGGGCGTCTCCACGTAGGGGAAGGCGTCCTCCAGCTCGCGCTGCCACGGTGTGTCCGGGCCGAACGCATGGCCAGGCGATGCCATCCGCGCCGAGTACAGCCGGATCAGCTCCGCCGCGATCTCCCTGACCGCCTTGCGGGCCCGGCCCTTGGTCTTGGCCCAGTCGGCGCCGCCCAGCCGGTGCAGGCTGGGTGCCTCTCCGCCGACGTACTTGGTGACCTGGTCGAGCTGGTCGGTAGGCACGTACAGCCGGTCGGCCGGCTGCCCGCGCTTGCCCGGTGCGTACTCGATGACCAGGTACTCCCTGATCGCGCCCTGGACGGTCCGGCTGGTCATCTCCAGGTACCGGCCGACGCCGTGCTGCTCGTGCACCACGTAGTCACCCGCGGTGAGCTGCAGCGGGTCGATGCCACCGCGGCGGCGGCTCGGCATCCGCATGTCCCTGCTGGCCGTGCGCTGGCCGGCCAGGTCGGCTTCGGTGAGCACGGCGAGCCGGGCGGAGTCCCAGCTGAAACCGTGAATGATCATCCCGGTCGTGACGGACGGCACCCCCGGCTCCGGCGCCTCGACGAGGTCCCCCAGCCGGGCACCGAGATCCTCGCCGCGCAGCAGCTCGGTCAGCCGTTCGGCCGGTCCGTGGCCCTCGGTGACCAGCACCACCCGCCAGCCGTCCGCCAGCCATCGCCTGACGTCGGCGATCGCGTGCGCGGTATCACCGCGGTAGGAGTCCGCCGGGCTCGCTTCGATCCGCAACGACAGGCGGCCGCCTTCTCCCGGCTCCGCGTCTTCGGGGCCGGAATCCCCGGTGCCGGAATCCCCAGCCCCCTGACCGGCCAGGCTCTCCGCGTTGTCGAAGGGACTGATCGTCCACCAGGGGACGCCGAGCACCTCCGCGGCCTCGCGCACCGCGGTGATCGGCTGGAACGCCGCGGCCCCGAGGTCGATGGGTGCCTGCCCGCCCGTGGCGGCGTTCACCCACGAGGCCTCAAGGAACTCCTGGCTGGTCCGGACCAGGTCGGCGGCCCTGGCCCGGATCCGCTCAGGGTCGCAGGCGAGCACCAGGCCGCCGGCGGGGACATGGTCGAGCAGCAGTTCCATGCGTTCCGCCAGCACCGGAGCGAACGCCTCCATGCCCTCGACGGGTATGCCTTCTGCGATCTTGCCGAGCACGTCCGCAAGGCCCGGGTGATCCGCCGCGAGTTGCTCCGCCTTCTCCCGTACCGCGGGGGTCAGCAGCAGCTCACGGCACGGCGGCGCCCACAGGCCGGTCACGGCGGCGGGCAGGCTGCGCTGGTCGGCGGCCCGGAAGCTGCGGATCTCCTCCACCGTGTCGCCCCAGAACTCGACCCGTAGCGGGTGCTCTTCGGTGGGCGGGAACACGTCGAGGATGCCGCCACGCACCGCGATCTCGCCGCGATGCTGCACGAGGTCCGTGCGGGCGTACCCGATCTCGACGAGCCGGGTGACGGTGGCCTCAAGGTCAGCGGCCTGCCCGGAGCTCAGCTGGACCGGCTCCAGGTCGCCCAGCCCGGCGACCATCGGCTGCAGCAGGCTGCGCACCGGGGCGACCACAGCGGTGAGCGGGCCGGTGCGCGGGCCGGCCGGGTCTGGGTGAGCGAGCCTGCGCAGGACAGCGAGCCGCTGGCCGGAGGTGTCGGACCGCGGGGAGAGCCGTTCATGCGGCAGCGTCTCCCAGGCCGGGAAGTAGGCGACGGACTCGGCTGGCACCAGCGAGCCAAGGGCGTCGGTGAGTTCCTCGGCCTCACGCGCGGTCGCGGTCACCGCGAGGATGAACCGTGGCGGCTGCCCCGGGGGGGCGGCCAGAGCCGCTGCGAGGAACGGGCGCAGCGCCGATGGGGCGACGAAGTCGGCGGCCGTCCCGTCGGCCTGGCCTAGTGCGCGCCGGAGCGCCGGGGCATCGGCGATGACGCTGAGCAGTCCGGAGAGGCTCATGGTGTCCTTGGCTAGGCAACACGAAAGGCCCGCGCTGAGGAAGGATGGCCGTTTCCGGCCGGGGCGCGGGACAAATCCAGCTTACGGTCTGGCTGAGGTGCCCCACACCGGGCCTGGCATGGGTATGGCGTAGAAGCAACACGAAACGTATTCGGAGTACTACGCTAAGGAGCCGTGACATCGGCAGGCAGTGTTCAGCAGAGCGGCAAGGTCAGCGCGGGCGCGCGCCCGCGGACGCTGGTCAGTTCATCTCCTGCGAGCTCATCTCCTGCGAGCGGGGCCGAACCGGAGACGGACCTGTTCACCCGGACCGTCCGCCATTACACATCCGGGCACTTCGGACGGCAGATCTCGATGCTGATCGCAGGCGCGGCCACGGCCCCCAGTGACCTGGGCGCCGACAAGCTACGCGACGACGGCGCCGACATCAGCGTGAGCCTCATCGATGACGGCCAGCCGGTCACCAGGGCCGCCGTGGCCACGCAGGCCAGGCTGCGCCCATGCGCCCTCGGTGACCTGCGGGCCGCCGCGCTGCATCCCAGGTCCTATGACATCGTGCAGTGCGTCCGGCTGCTGGACCGGATCAGCCATGCAGAACTGGTGCTCGACCGCCTGGTCGCGGCGATCAGGCCAGGGGGCCTGCTGCTGCTCCAGATCAGTGACCGGGACTGCGCGGCCGGATTCCTCGATCGGGTGCTGCCCAACCTGTCGAGGCGGCGGCTCTGGCGCAAACGCCAGCCGGGCAGGCCGGGTCCCTATCCCGCCGTGTACGAGCCACTGACCTCGGTCCGGGGCGTCTACGACTATGCGCGGCTGCGCGGCCTGGTGATCGCGGAACGTCAGGTCCGGGGCGGCCAGGCCGGCAGCCACGGCGCTGCGCCCCGTTGGTACCTGGCGGTGCAGCGACTGGTGGCCCGGCTGTCACGCGGCCGGCTGACCAACGCACACGAGGAAGTGCTGTACGTAATGCGCAAGCCCGAATACCGCTACGCCCGGCTGCTCTGATCTCCCCGGTCAGCCGCCGCGCGCCCGGCCGGAGCACCTGGCCGGAGCGGGACCGCCCGTGTACCCTCGGGCATGCCCTGGGCGTGCCTGTGACCCGGGTGTGACTCTGAGCGGCCGTGACCGGGCCGCCCGTCCGGACGGAGGTGAACGTGACCGCTGAAGCGCCTGCCGGGCTGTCGGCGGACTTCGCGAGCCTGCCGTCCCTGACCCTGGACGAAGGCCAGCTCGGGGATCTGGAGCTGCTGCTGACCGGCGCGTTCGCCCCATTGACCGGGTTCATGTCGGCAGCGGACGTGGCCTCCGTCGCCGAGCGGGGCACGCTCGCCGACGGGACGCCCTGGCCCGCCCCGGTCACGCTCGACGTGCCAGCCGAGGCGCTTCCGCCGGACGCGGGCCAGGTCCTGCTCCACGATCCCGAGGGCACGCCACTTGCTGTCCTGGACATTACCGAGCGGCTCGCCGTGGGGTGGGCGGGCGACCGGCCGCCGGGGCGCGGCGGGCGGCACGCGGCGGAGGCCGACCTGGTCCGGCTCAGCGGCCCGGTCACCCGCTGCCGTCCGCCGGAACACGGCCCGTTCCGGCACCTCCGGCGCGATCCAGCCGACGTGCGGGCTGATTTCGCCGACGGCCCGGTGCTCGGCTACGCCACCCGCCGCCCGCTGCACGGCCGGCAGATAGGGCAGCTCAGGCACGCTGCTAGCCAGCTCAAGGCGCGGCTGCTGCTGCTCCCGCTGGTGGCCGGCCCGGCCGATCTGGTGGTGCGGCCGGATGCCCTGGTGCGGACGGTGCGCGCCGCCACCCGCCACCTGCCGCCCGGCACTCTGGTGGTTCCGGTCCCGCTCGCCCCGCGCGGCGCGGATTCTCGCGACGAAGTGGCGCTGCGGGCTATGGTCGCCGCCGCGTACGGGGCGACACACCTGCTTACAGACGAACCGGACCAGCCAGCCGCCCCGGGCGCCGCAGGCGGCCAGGGCCGTCCCCCGACAGTGATCCCAGTCCTCCCCGCTGGCGACTGGGCCTACGATCCGGCGGCCGAGGTGTGGCGCCCGCTGGCGCTCATCGAGGCCGGCACGGAGCGGGCCGACCTGGCCTCGGGGGAGCTTGAGGACCTCCTGGACCGGGGCGAGGACGTGCCGGCGTGGTTCACGCCGGCGGTCGTGGCGCAGGAACTGCGCCGGGCCCGGCCGCCGCGCAGCGGACGCGGCCTGGTTATCTTCCTGACCGGGCTGTCCGGCTCGGGCAAGTCCACCATTGCGAGGGCCTTGCGCGACGCGATCAGCGAACGGGCCGACCGCACCGTGTCGCTCCTCGATGGGGACCTGGTCAGGTCGCTGCTGTCAGCCGGGCTGACGTTCACCCGGGCGGACCGCGACCTGAACATCGCCCGGATCGGGTACGTGGCCACTGAGGTCGCGAGGCATGGCGGCATCGCCATCTGCGCGCCGATCGCCCCGTACGCGGCGGCCCGGGCGCAGGTCCGCGCCGCGGTCAGGGAAGTCGGGGATTTCCTGCTGATTCACGTCGCCACGCCCGCGGAAGTGTGCGAGGCCCGGGACCGGAAGGGCTTGTACGCCAAGGCCCGCGCCGGGCTGATCGACCACTTCACCGGCATCTCGGACCCTTACGAGGAGCCCACCGACGCGGATCTGGTCATCGACACGTCCACGATGACGCAGCGGGAGTCACTCGACGCCGTTCTGGGCCTGCTGACTGCGGGCGGTTGGCTGCCCCGCGGCCTGGACGACAAGGCCTAGACAGCAGGCCTAGACGGCATGCCTCAGACAACACGGCGTGAGCAGCGGCCTGGACAACACGGCCTGGACGACAAGCGGCGATCACAGTCGGCCAGCGTTT
>DAIRVB010000053.1:0-1208 GCA_036803065.1 Streptosporangiaceae bacterium | reverse complement strand
CGGCCTGGACAACACGGCCTGGACGACAAGCGGCGATCACAGTCGGCCAGCGTTTCCTGTCCAGGCGGCGGTGATCGCCGTGGGAGCGGCACGTGGGCTGTCCGGTGCAGATCCGGGAGAAACAGGCCAGCGGGGATCAGATGCGCTCGTGGGTTCCGTCGCCGTCCTCAGCACGGGTACCCGTATCGAGCCGGCTGCGGAAACCGTGGATCCGCCCGGTGAACGCCGCCGACATGGCGTCTCGCTGCCTTGACAGCACGACGAAGCTGACGATCCCGCTGACCAGCAGCGCCAGGGCGAGCAGCAGCAGCCCCCGGGCGCCGACAAGGTAGAGCACGCCCGTGGCGGCGACGAAAAGCAGGATCCGGGCGGATGTGTAAGCGAGGGTTGACCGCATGACCCCTCCAGCCTACCGAACCGTGCCTATCGAACCGTGCCTACTGAGCAGTGCCTACTGAGCAGTGCCTACTGAGCAGTGCCTACTGAACCGGGCCCACTGAACCGGACCCACCCGACCGGTGCCGGTTGACCGTGCCTAGTCAACGCGGCCCAGGATGTCTGCCAGCAGGGCGGGATCTATGTTGCCCCCCGACAGCACGGCCACCCGCGTGCCGGCTGCGGGCAGGTCCCGTTCCCGCAGCAGGCATGCCGCCACCGCCACCGCCCCGCCGGGCTCGGCGACCAGACGAGCCTCCAGCGCAAGCCGCCGGACCGCTTCACGTATCTCGTCCTCGGTGACCGTGACAATGTCGTCTACATAGCCGAGCATGTGCTGCAATGTCAGGGCGCCGACCTGGTCGGCACGGAGGGCGTCGGCGATCGTGCGCTGCGTGGCATCCGATGGCCAGGCGACCGGCCGACCAAGGCGCAGCGAGTCGCGGGCATCGGCGGCCAGTTCGGGCTCCACGCCGATCACTGCCGCGCCGGGGCAGAGTTCCCTGATCGCGGCAGATATGCCGGAGATCAACCCGCCGCCGCCGACCGGGACGACGACCAGCTCAACCTCGGCACAGTCGGCAGCGATCTCCAGGCCGATCGTGCCCTGCCCGGCGATCACGTCCGGGTCGTCGAACGCGTGCACGTAAGCGAGCCCGCGGTCACGCTCCAGCCGCCGCGACACCGCTTCCGCGTCGTCGTAGCTGGCCCCCCCGACGACCGCCTCGGCGCCGTAGTCGCGGATCGCGCGCAGCTTGACCGGGTCGACGGTC
>DAIRVB010000052.1:0-13219 GCA_036803065.1 Streptosporangiaceae bacterium | reverse complement strand
GACCAGGTCGGTGTCCGCGCTGAACGGCTCCTCGTGTTTCACCGCGTAGGCGCGTGAGGTTGCCGCGCTCTGGGCGAGGATGACGACGAACATCGACGCCGAGGCGCCGAGCAGGATCCTGGCGGCATGCCAGCTGAGGGTGGGCGGCCCCAGGTGCGGGAGCCCCTGCGGTACGGCGCCGAGCACGGCCACGCCATGCCCGGCCAGGTCCGCTGCCCGGCTCACGATGATCGCGCCGACCACCGCGATAAGAGCCCCGGGAACGCGGCGGGTGATCTTGCGGGCGGTAAGTGTGACGGCGATGACCGCGACCGAGACGGCCACGGTTTGCCAGTGCGCATGGGCCAGCTTGCTCAGGGTGTCCGCGAGTTTGGTCAGGGTGCCCGTGCCCGTGGCCTTGACCCCGAGCACGTCCGGGAGCTGCCCGGCGGCCACCTGGATGCCGACACCGGTGAGGAAACCGAGCAGGACGGTGCGGGACAGGAAATTCGCCAGGAACCCGAGCCGGGCCAGCCGGGCCAGCAGCAGCAGGCCGCCGGTGAGCAGCGCGGCGAGCCCGGCCAGGTGCACGTATTTCGCCGATCCGGCGGCCGCCAGCCCGGTCAGGGCGGCGGCGAGGATGGCCGCGGTGGCGGAGTCCGCGCCGACGACCAGGTGGCGTGATGCGCCGAGAACGGCGAACACGGCCATCGGCAGGAGCAACGTGTACAGGCCGGTGACCACCGGCATTCCCGCGATCTTCGCGTACCCGAGAACCTCGGGGATACCCAGGGCCGCCAGCGTGATGCCGGCCAGCACGTCCCCGGTGACCTGGGACCGTCGCAGGGGCAGCAGCCCGCGCGCCACAGGCCATTTCCGCAGCCATCCCCGGGGGCCCGTCACCGCCGGGGGTCCACGTGAACTTTGGGGCCCGGGCCCGCGCCGTCCGGCCGCCATCCGGCCAGGACATCGGCCACCTCGGACAGGCCGACGGTAGCGCAGACCAGCGGCGTGGGGTCCACCGAACCCGACGCGTAGTGCTCGATCGTGGCCGCCAGGCCGGGCGACGCACTCAGGATGCCGACGGCTGTGATGTCCTTGAGCACCATCGTGCGCGTGTCCACGAGGCTTGGGATGCTCGCCAGCCCGATATAGACAACCCGCTTTCCAGGCTCAACGATATCGACAGCCAGTCCCGGGAGCGCGGCCGCGGTCGAGCAGTCGATGACCGCGTCGAAGGCCAGGTCAGGGAGTTCGCTGGCCGTCCACGTGCCGTGTACTCCGAGCCTGCGGCCGAACTCCATCGACTGCGCGGAGAGACCCAGGAGGTGTACCTCCGCGCCGGCCGACAGCGCGAACAGCGAGACGAGCAGGCCGATCGTGCCGGGACCCAGCACCAGGACCCGGTCGCCGGACGCGAGGCCGGCGGCCTGGACGGCCCGCAGCGCGCTACCCCCTGGCTCAACGAGGGCGCCGGCCACCTGGTCCACCGGGTCGGGCAGTGGGTGCAGCGCGGCCACCGGAACAGGCATCTGTTCCGCCAGGGCGCCTGGCCAGCCACGACGTACCCCGATCTCGAAGCGGTCGTGGCACACGTGCTGCCGGCCGGTCAGGCAGCGGTGACACCGGCCGCAGCCCAGCATGGTGTCGCCTGTGGTGCGGCGTCCCAGCCATGCCGGGTCGACGCCGTCGCCGACGGCGGACACGATGCCACACCACTCATGGCCGATCCGCACGGGGAACCGCGCCTGCCCGTCGCCCAGGTAGGCCATCTCGCCGGTGAAGAACTCGACATCGGTCCCGCAGACCCCTGCGCGTTCGACATCCACGACGACCTGGCCAGGCCCGGCCGCCGGCGGCGCGACGTCCTGCACCCCGGATTCACGCGGCCCGGTGATCACGAAGGCTCTCATGCCGCGATGCCGCCTGCCTCATGGTTCACATGCCAGACTCTAGTTCTGGGCGGGAGGAAGGATGAGATGACACGAACGGCGGCTATCACCGGAGGCGCCAGCGGGCTGGGCCTGGCCTGCGCGGAGCGTCTTACCCGCGACGCGATCGAGGTCATCACGCTGGACATCGCGCCGGGGGCCGACATCATCGTCGATGTCAGTGACCCGGCCGCCGTTGCCGCCGCCGCCGAGCGCATCGGCCCGGTCGACATCCTGATCAACAGCGCCGGGATTGTCGGCCCGAATAAGCCGCTGTGGGAAACCACCGCCGAGGAGTGGGCCGCGACCTTCGCCGTGAACGTGACCGGCACATTCAACCTGTGCCGCGCCTTCGTAGGCGGAATGAGGGAAAAGGGCTGGGGCCGCATCGTGAATTTCGCCAGCATGGCCGGTAAGGACGGCAATCCGAATTTGTCCGCCTACTCCGCGTCCAAGGCCGCGGTGATCGGCCTCACCAAGTCCCTGGGAAAGGAACTCGCCACCAGCGGCGTCCTGGTCAACGCGGTGGCGCCCGCGGTCATCGCGACGCCCATGAACGACGCCACGTCACCGGAGGTGCTCGCGCACATCACCAGCCTGATCCCGATGCGCCGGGTGGGCCGTCCGGCCGAGGTGGCTGAACTGGTCGCCTGGCTCGCCTCGGACAAGTGCAGCTTCTCCACAGGCGCGGTGTACGACATCAGCGGCGGCCGCGCCACGTACTGACCGGACGCCCCGGGTTGGCCGGATCCGTGGACACGGGAAATTCCCTGGGGTAAAATAAACCTGTTGCTCCGGACCCCGGCAGCTGCAATCCGTCTCGATGGGCTGGCTGAATGGCCAGCCGAAATGACAGATAGCGGCAGGGCTCGGAGTTTTTGCTTTTCTGGGATTCAGGTACCTATGCAGGACCGGCTACTCCGCGCGCGTCGAATTCAGCTACGTATAATTCAGCACTGACCGAGGAGTCGGTTTATGGGTATCATCGCTTGGATCGTTCTGGGCCTGGGTGCAGGCCTGCTGGCCAACATGCTGATCCCCGGCCGGAGATCACAGGGCATCGTCGTCACCTGCGTGATCGGCATCGTCGGTGCGCTGGCGGGCGGCTGGCTCGCCGCCAAACTGTTCCACATCCACTCCCTGCAGGGCTTCTTCAACCTCTCCACCTGGATCACCGCGGTCGCGGGCGCTGTTGTGCTGCTGCTGGCCTATCACCTGGTCGACGGCCGGACTGGCCATCCAGCTCACAGATGACCTCCCGCACCGGGCGGAGCCTGCCGACCGGTGCGTGATGGGCACGCAGGGTGACGCGGGCACGCAGGGTGACGCGGGCACGCAGGGTGACGCGGGCACGCAGGCCGTGACGGGCAGCCGGCCGCGCCTGGGACGCAGGATCACCCGGGCCGTGATAGCGGCCGTCCTCGTCGTGGCCACGTTCTGGTTCGCCATACCGCATTTCGCGTCATACCACAGCGTGTGGGCCAGCATGCACGCGATGACGCCGGTTCAGGCGCTGCTCATCGCCGCCGCCGCGGTCGTCAGCATGGTCTCGTCCTGGTTCGCCATCTGTGCGGTGCTGCCATCCATCCGGCTGCGCCAGGCCGCCGTGGTCAACCTGGGCTCCACTGCGGTCGCGAACACCCTGCCCGCAGGCGGCGCCGTCGCGCTCGGGGTCAGCTGGGTGATGCTGTCCAGCTGGGACGTCGGGACCGCCGAATACGTGCTCTACACCCTGGTGTCGGGAATCTGGAACATCTTCGCCCGGCTGGGCCTGCCGATTCTCGCCCTGCTGTTGCTGCTGACGGACGGACGGCCAGACCGCGTCCTGCTCATCTCCGCAGTGGCCGGCCTGGTCCTCCTCGCTGTGATGCTGGCCGGCCTGGGCCTCGTCCTGCGCCGTAAGTCCCTGGCGCTCCGCGTGGAACAGGCGTTGCAGTGTGCCCGCGCCATCGCGTGCCGCCTGGCGCGGCGGCCGCCACCGGGCAATACCCCTGACTGGCTGCAGGGTTTCCGGGATCGCGCGGTCGGCCTGCTCGCCGCGCGCGGCTGGCGGATCACCATCACCACCGCGGCCAGCCAGCTGACCTTGTGGCTGGTCCTGCTCGCGTGCCTGCGTGGGGTCGGCCTGTCGCAGGCCCAGGTGTCCTGGCAGATCTCCCTGGCGGCCTACGCCTTCGTCCGGCTGCTGACCGTCCTGCCCGTCACTCCCGGCGGTCTTGGCGTCGTCGAACTCGGCCTGGTGGGCATCATGGCCGCGGGCGCGGATCACCGGGTCAGCGCGCAGGTCACCGCGGCCGTGCTGCTGTACCGGGCCGTTACCTACCTGCCCCCTATCCCGCTCGGCGGCATCGCCTACCTGCTCTGGCGGTACGCACCCGGGCTCGTTGACGCGATCCCCGGGCACCAGAGGCCCCAACCGGCCATGCAGTACACTAAAGAAGCAGAGAGGCGGCGCCATCAGGGCGCGCCGGTCGTACATCGCGCAGCGAGCGCACAGGTTTCCACGGACGTGGCGGCCCTCGACATGCGGCCACCAAAGTCCAAAGGACACTCATCAGTGACAGTTCTGCCCAGTACTAGCCTGCCCGTGGAAACACCCGCCGCCGCTAGCAACGGCTCCGCCGCGCCGCGACGCAGGCGCCGGAGTCGGCCCGGCCGGCCGGCGATTTCCCCGGTCCCCGCGGTCCCTCAGATTTCCCCGGTCGCAGGGCTCTCCCATATTCCGGAGTTCCCTGACCTCGACCTCACCTTCGCCGACCTCGGCGTGCCGGCCCCGATCGTGGCTGCGCTCGCCGGTACGGGCATCACCGCGCCGTTCCCGATCCAGGCGGCCGTGCTGCCTGATGCGCTGGCCGGCCGTGACATCCTCGGCCGCGGGCGCACCGGCTCGGGCAAGACGCTCGGGTTCGCAATCCCGCTTGCCGCCGGGCTCACCGACGGGTACACCAGCGCCTGCCGTCCCCGCGGCCTTGTCCTGGTGCCGACCCGTGAACTGGCCAGCCAGGTCCAGGCCGTGCTGGTGCCGCTGGCCCAGGCGATGGACCTGACCGTCGTGACGATCTTCGGCGGTACCTCGCAGCATCCGCAGGTGGCCGCGCTGCGCGCCCGTGCCGACATCGTCGTCGCCTGTCCCGGCCGCCTGGCCGACCTCATCGAGCAAGGCCATTGCCACTTGGGTGATGTTGAGATCAGCGTGATCGACGAGGCCGACCACATGGCCGACCTCGGTTTCCTCCCCATCGTGAGCCGGCTGCTCGCGGCCACCCCGCCGGAGGGCCAGCGGATGCTGTTCTCCGCCACCCTGGACAGCGCCGTGGACGTTCTCGTGCGCCGGTTCCTGGCCAACCCCGCGACCCACGCGGTGGATCCGGCCGCCGCCCCGACCGCGCTGGTCCATCACCTGCTGACCGTGACGCCCGCGGAACGGGCGGCCGTCGTCGCCGTCCTGGCCAGCGGCAAGAAGCGATCGCTGATCTTCACGCGGACGAAGCATGGTGCGCAGAAGCTCGCCCGTCAGCTTGCCGCCGCGCACATCCCCACCGTCGACCTGCATGGCAACCTGGCGCAGAGCGTCCGCGAGCGTAACCTCGCGTCGTTCGCCTCTGGTGAGGTCCGCGTCATGGTGGCCACCGACATCGCCGCCCGCGGCATCCACGTCGACGGGATCGACCTGGTCATCCACGCGGACTCGCCCACCGAGCACAAGGCTTACCTGCACCGCTCGGGGCGGACTGCCCGCGCGGGTGCGGCTGGCGTGGTGGTCACCCTGCAAACCCAGGGGCAGGCCGATGACGTCCGCGCGCTGATGCGCCGGGCGAGCGTCGCCCCGCTGGCCGCGGCCGTCGGCCCTGGCTCCGCGCTGCTCCGTACGATCGCCGGTGAGCCCGCGGGCCGGGTCGCACCGGTGACGCGGCTCGCGGCCCGGCCACCGGCCATCGTCGCCAGCCAGGCCACCGGCCGCGGCGCAGCCGCATTCTCCGCCGGCTACCGAGGCCGCCGCGGGCGCTGACTGGCCGTCGAGCGACCGGGGTTGCCGTCAGGCGACGCTCTCTGAGCGGGCCAGTTCGGCGGACCGGCGCTGGCCCTGCTGCAGCACGGAGATCATCGCGAGTGTGGACTCAGCCCCCTGATTGCGATTGCGGCTGGTGGGGCCGAGGCCATCGGCGCCCCCGCCGGTTCGCTCGTCGAGCATCGGGATCCTGGCGTCGTTGTCGCCGAGGAACCACCCCACGCACATGTCCACGCCGGACAGCCATCTCCGCTGCCCGGTGACCGCCGCCGCGCGTGTGCACGCATCGGCCAGCGCGGCGACCTCGATCGGCTGCTGCTCGAAGCCGGGACGAGTCTCGCCCGGGCTCCATCCGCCGGCCGGCACCACCGACAGGTGGCCGCTGCGGGTCTCGACTGTCAGCAGCCAGTCGAGCATCCGCAGGCCGCCACGGAGGACAGGGTCACGGCCGAGTTTCCAGCCGGCCACGATGACGGCCTCGGCGATAGCCGCGTTCGCGTAACTGAGCCGTGGCGCCGGCCACGGCCACGCTGGGTCCGCGGCCGGTTCACCGATCACGGCGCAGGCTCCGTCCAGCACCCTGAGCGCGCCCACATGGCCAGGCCAGCTATCCAGGATCTCGGCGGCGCCGAGCGCCGCGAACGCCATGGCGTGCGGCCACTCGGAGGACAGTTGCGCGCTCAGATTGAAGCCGTCCAGGGCCTCGGCGCGGATCCCTGGGGTCGGGCCTCGGGCCGCAGCGGTGCCAAGGCCCCACAGGGCACGGCCCCAGGCGTCGTCAGTACCAGGCTGGTCGACCCAGTTACGGTCGTGACCGAGGCGGTTGCGGAACCTGCCGTCGGGCGCCTGGGCCTGCGCCATGAAATACAGGTACCGCCGCGCCAGGGTAACGAGTTCCTCCGACGGTGCAGGCTCACGGCACAGCAGCACCAGCCCTCGGGCGGCGTCGTCAACGCGATATCCGTGCTCGCGCCGGGGCACGATGCCCTCGGCGCGGGCCACCAGGCTGACGCGGTCGGTCAGCCGCTGCAGATGCCGGAACGACGCGGCCGGGCAGGTCATGATGCGGCTGGGCAGGGTCATGTGGTGATTCACCGAGGCTGTCTCGAACGGCTTCGCCCGCCCTCGGACGTCCCGGGCAGTGGCAGAGCGTCCTCCGCGGCCTCGCGTAGCGGACGCCACCTCAGGATAGCTGAGACCATCGCAAACCAGATCGATGTGACGTTGAACGGGTCAGAGCACGTTCAACGTCACATCGATGGACGCGCCCGGCCCGGGGCGCGAGGCCCGGGGGGTGACCGTCCGCTGGTCGCTGAGGCGAGGGCCACGACGAGCAGCGCACCGGTCGGCACGACATAAATGCCGATGAGGAAGGTCACGAAGCCAACGAAGCCGGCCAGCAGGAGCGCGCCGGACAGGATCCAGGCGCCAACCGAGGCCCAGCGGGCGCTTGGCCTGGCGCAGTGAAGCAGACCCACGATCATCGCGATCAGCAGCGGGATGGCCGCAGGCAACAACACGCCATAGCCGTTAACGGCGACGAGACTGCGCATCGGCTGCACGCCTGGATGGCCCGTATTGACCGACTCGACCGGATAGACGATGGCAAGAATCAGGATCACGATGCCCCAGCCAATCGCGGCGCCTATCAGCACCCGATCCAGCCTTGTCCTGGTTCTGAGTCCGTATTGGGGATGGGCGTTCGGGCCAGTGGGCGTGATCATCGCAGCCTTCAGTGTGCCTGGACGTGTCGGCTGAGCTCGGCCAGCGGTAACCGCCGATCACCGTCAAGCGGGAACCCGAGTTCGGCCGCTGCCTCGCCCGGAGGCCGTCCGGCCCAGTGCGTCGCGAAGTTGTCCAATGTTGTCAGCGACCGGGTCTCGACCCGGTCGAGGTACAGGATTCCCCGGAGGTGGTCGATCTCGTGCTGGGCGATTCGGGCTGGCCAGCCCGAGAATACGGTCGAGAAGGGGGCGCCATGCTCGTCCAGGGCATCCACCCGCACTGAGCGGTGCCGGGCCACCACCCCGGCGAGCCCCGGCACGCTGAGGCAGCCCTCGTAGAAGCTGACCAGACCGCAGCCGTCCGCCGGGCTCAGTTCGGGATTCACGAGGACGGTGAACGGGAGGGGGGTGCGCTCCCTGGCCGCCAGTTGTTCCTCGGTCAGCTGACCCCAGCGCTCTGGGTCGTCGGCCAGGACCGCCACCTGAAGTGGCTCGCCTATCTGGGGTGCGGCCAGCCCGACGCCCGGGGCGGCCTCCATCGTCACCCGCATCCTGGCGATCAACTCCGCCAGGTCGCCGCGGCGCAGGCTGGCCGGATCGACAGGCCCGGCCGCGCGGCGTAGCACCGGGTCGCCGCACAACACAATGGGCAGAGTCTCGGTGGGTAGCGGCTCTGGGTTCTCGATGGGCGCATTGTTCGCCATGGGCACATTCTGCCCGACTAGCCCCAGGTCATGATCCCGGCTGCGGCAGCTCCGGGACGCCGAACCGCACGGGTACGCCGGGGGAGTACAGCACGCTGACCGGGTCCCCGGCGGGCGCCGGGAGGCCCGCGGCGCGGACCAGGTTCTCATCAAGGTCGATGAGCTGCGCTCGGTAAAGGGACCAGCGGGGGTGTTCGTTGGGGACGTAAATAGGCCTGTGACCGTGCCAGGTGGCATGCAGGCCCCATCGTGCGGTCATGAAGTGTTCCAGGTCGGATGGCTCGGGAACCGGCTCGCCGACCCGGACGGTCAGCCGGCTCGTCGCCCAGCGGGGCCCGGGCCAGCGGCGCTGGCTGGTGTAGGTCAGCGTGCCGTCGTCGCGGTGCACCGCCATCTTGGCCCAGACGTAGGGCAGCCGGAATCCCCAGCGTGCGGCCAGCACCGGTACCAGCCGGGAGGCTTCCAGCGAGCGGAAGACCACGCCGCGGCGGCCGTCGGGGCCGACCGAGTAGAGCCGGACGTTGGTTTCCGGGAACGACCCGAGGTAGGGCAGGCCGGGCAGGCCAAGCCACCCGATGCGGTGCATCCGGAAGGCGACCAGGCCCACGTAACTGGTGCCACCGAACTGATCGGGCCTGGTCCCCGCCGGGAGCAGTGGCGCCACGGCGTCAGGATCGACGGCCCAGTGCACGAAGGTGAGATCCAGCCAGCTCTGGGTGAGCATCGCCCGCCGGACCTGGCGGGCGGCCCCCGCGGTGACCGGTTCCGTGGTGACTGGCTCTGTGTGCATGCTAGAAACCTAACAATAGAGTGGAACCTATGAAGATCGACAACGAGTTCACGGTCGGCGTTCCGGTCGACCGCGCGTGGGCTGTCCTCACCGATCTTGAGGGCATCGCGCCGTGCATGCCGGGCGCCGTGCTGACTGGCGTGGAAGGGGATGTGTACTCCGGCAAGGTAAAGGTCAAGGTAGGCCCGATCACCTCCGAGTACGCCGGAACCGCGCAGTTCGTTGAGAAGGACGAGGCGAGCTACCGCGCGGTCATCGACGCCAAAGGCCGGGACGTACGGGGCGCGGGCAACGCCACCGCGGCGATCACGGCGCAGTTGCGGGCCGAAGGCGCGAGCACGGTGGTCAACGTCGACACCGACTTGAAGATCTCCGGCAAAATCGCGCAGTTCGGCAGCGGCATGATCAGGGAAGTGTCCACGAAGCTGCTCGGCCAGTTCGCCGACTGCCTCGAGGGAAAGCTTGCCGCCGATGTGCAGGCGGCCGCGCCAGCGCCAGCGCCGACCGTCGGGACGCCCGCGGACCCCGGGCCTGGCCAGCCCGTGGCTCCGGAACCAGTGACGGCCGCGCCCGTGGCTCCGGAACCCGTGACGTTCACTCCGTCGGCGGAGCCGGAAGCGCTGAACCTGATGAGCATCGCCGGCGCCTCGGTCTATAAGCGCCTGCTGCCGTTGGTTGCCGTTCTTGTCATCATCGTGGCGGTGATTGTGTACTTTGCGGTCAGGTAGCTACCCCACCCGGACGCTTCGGATTTCCCGGCTGTTAATTCCATGTTGTAGTGGCGTCAATACTCCCGGTAGTAGCCTCCCCTTTGGGAAGGAAGAGGGAGTAGAGATGGCAGCCAGGAATGGCCCCCCCAGGCTGCGCAGGCTGATGGGGCGGGCCCGCGGACGCGACGACCCGGCCGGGCAGCCTGCCGACGCCGCGGACGGGTGGCCCGGCAGCCATTTCGGTCCGGACCCGGACTACGGCCTGTACGCCGAGTACGCCGACCCCCTGGCCGAGTCCGAGCGCCAGTTCATGACCGAGGCGCGAGAGATCATGGGCATCGATCAGGAGCCCCGCGGCTCTAGGGACAGACTTTAGAGCCACCGCCTCTAGAGCCACCGCGCCAGGGCCGGCCGCAGCGGCCGGTCGTGGTAGCCGCCGTCCGCGAGCCCGGCCCGCCGCTCGAACACGTTGCGCGAGCCGAAGTCCCCGGTGAGCGTCCAGGACAGGCCCGCGGCGATGAAGTAGAGCGGCAGCATCACCGGCCCGGCGCAGCACGCATACTGTGTGGCGTGCCGCGCCTCGTGCGCGAGCAGTCGCTCCTGGCCGGCCAGGGCATCACGGTCCATCCGGGTCAGGATCACGTTGCCGACACAGAAGGCGGCGGCCGACGGCACTGGCAGTCTGTACCGTTCGGCGACGAGAAGTCCATTGGCACCGCTGGTGAGCTGGGCCCGTCCGGCGGCGGCCACCAGCACGCCGATCAAGGTCGAGCCGTTGACGGCGTTGACCACCAGGCGCACCCGGTACCCCAGGCGCATCGCGAGCCCTGTTCCGCGGTCAGGGGCCGCTGAGTGGGTCGCCGCTGAGTGGGTCGAGGCTGAGCGGGTCGCGGCCGAGCGGGTCGCGGCCGAGCGGGTCGCGGCCGAGCGGGTCGCGGTCGAGCACGGCCGTCGCGGCCTGCGGTGCGGGGCTGAGCGTGTGGACCGGGGGCAAGTTCAACGGCACCTGGCTGTGCTCGCGGTGCGCTTCAGTGGCGGCCCGATGGTATTCCTCCATCTCGGCCAGGAACCCTGGTTCCCCGTACGGCCGACCGTCCACCAGCGGCCCCTGCGTGTGCTCGATGACGGCGATCACGTCTTCGCCGGTCAGCGTCTTATGCGTCTCCAGCGCGTGCGCTAGGGCCAGGACCGAACCGCGGTTGCTGCGGATGATCTCCTCGACCCGTCGCAGCAGTTCGGTCAGGTTGTCCTCGATCCGGTCCGCGAGCGCCCGGCGCGCTTCGGCCTCGGCGTCGTGGCCCTTCTTGTACCGGCCGCTCGCCCCGCCGCCGGGGGAGCCGACCTCCAGGCGCTTCGCGGTGGAATATGACGACACGGTAGAGCCCATCCCCCAGAAGCCCTCCATGAACGAGGCCACGGCGGTCGCGGACTCCAGGTCACCGGAGACGCCGGAGGAACTGTCGCTGTCGAAGAACATCCGCTCGCCTGCCAGGGAGGCCAGCGACACGAGGATGTCGGTCTCGTACTCACTGCGCCACCGGGTGAACTGGTCCTCCGGGGGGATGCTGGCCACCATGCCGAGGTAGTCGCTGCCCTTCTCGATGGTCGCGATGTCGATCTCCATGTGCTGGCGGGTGCGGTAAGCGATCACCGCGTGACACGCCTCGTGCACCGCGACCGCGTGCCGCTCACGCTCGATGTACTCCACATCCTCGGGTGGCCCGAGTTCCTTGAGCTGCTTGGCCTTGATCACGTCCTGCCAGGTGATCACGTCCCGGCCGGACCGGATGGCGTAGATCAGCGACTCGTTGACCAGGTCCTTGATGGTGGCGCCGGTGGCGTACGGAGTGATGGTGGCCAGCTTGTCCATGTTCTCGGGGGTGAGCTCGTTCCGCACCTTCGCGAAGTACCCCTCGTAGGTGCGGATCCGGCCCGGCTTGGACGGGTAGCCGACCTTGTAGATGCGGTCGATGCGGCCGGGCCGCAGCAGCGCCTCGTCCAGTGCCTCGGGGAGGTTGGTCGCCATCATGACCAGCATCCGGTACTTGGGCGGTGGCTTCGGGCGCATGCCAAAGATCCGCCGTACGTAGCGGTTGATGAAGCCGCGCCGCTTCTTCAGCCCGGAAAGCTCGGTGAGCAGCGCCTCCAGCGTGCCCATGCCGCCGCCGCCGCCCATCATCCCGCCCATCATCTGCTTGTTGCGCGGGGTCTCCGTCTCCTCGGGAGCCGGCGCTGCGGCGTCGCGCATCAGCCGCCACTGGATGTCCTGTGACAGGTAGGAGAACCCGTGGCAGCCGTTCTTGCTGAACGCCGGGGTCGCGGTGCCCCTGGGGAAGCCGGGGCCGCCGCCGCCGCCCTGGGCCAGCGCGCCGCGGCGGCCGAGTGAGTCGGCCTCGTCGAAGAAGACGATCACTCCGCCATACCGGAGCGCCAGCCGGCGCAGCTTGCGGAAGAGCGACTTCACCTTGAGGATGCCGATACCCATGAACATGTTGATGAAGGCGCCCGGGTCGACGAACACGTAGGGCCTGCCGGTCTCG
The DNA here is from genome assembly GCA_036803065.1 of Streptosporangiaceae bacterium. Classification (GTDB taxonomy): domain Bacteria; phylum Actinomycetota; class Actinomycetes; order Streptosporangiales; family Streptosporangiaceae; genus JAWWPY01. The sequence continues at coordinate 832 of DAIRVB010000052.1, read as the reverse complement.
CCGGCCACTGCCTCTGCCATCAGCGTCTTGCCGGTGCCGGGCGGCCCCCACAGCAGGATGCCGCCTGGCACGTACCCGCCCCGTTCCTCGACCTGTTCGGGGTGCTCAAGGAAGATGATGTTCTCTTTCACCCGCGACATGGTCCTGGCCCCAGACGTCGGAGAACCGCGTCTTGATGTCGTCGGGGTAGTACACGTCGACGCCACCCCGGGACAGCAGCCAGAAAATCCCGATGAACTGGACGGCGATGAAGAGGAAACCGAACACGAGCTGCAGGACGAACGGCAGGTAGTGCCACAGCAGCGCCGGGCCACGCAACAGCGCGAGGACCGGCGAGGTGTGAATCACCTTGCCGACGACCACCGCGAGCACGGCAATCCAGAACACCCACTTGGCCAGGCGCCAGAGGCGGAACCTGGTCCAGTCGGACATCCTCCGGTGGGTGAGCCGCTCGGAGCCGCCGAACACCCTGGCCGTCCAGAACCGGTGATAGCCGGCCCAGTGCTCGCTGACCAGGAAATGCAGCTGCCGGAGGACTTCAAGGCCGATCAGCACGAAGACCCAGGTGCCGGCTCTGGACTCGATCCGCAAGGCGTCGGCGAAGCCGATCAGCGGGTTGTTCGCCATCGCGGACCAGACCAGGACGAACCAGATCAGGACCAGGACGAGCAGGAATCTCACCCGGTCCCAGAACGAGAGGGGCTTGCGGGTGGGCCGGTCATCGTCCCGGGGCCGCTCGCCGGGTGGGCGTAGTCCCTCGGGGAGGTGTGCCGGGGCCTCACGCATCATGAGCTCCTGACCGTGAAGGATGTCATCACCGTATTGATATCGC
>DAIRVB010000051.1:12195-13266 GCA_036803065.1 Streptosporangiaceae bacterium | reverse complement strand
CATCGATATGACTCCGCGTTCAGCATTACCTAGAGAGACGGGCCGCACCGTACATTGGCTGAGTCGGTCAATGAGAGACTCGATAGTGACGGAGCAGCGAGCGCCGCTGTCGAGGCGTATGACATTCGTCCGTAGAGTGGTGAGATCTGACCGCCCGGCTTCGAGAGATGCATCAGATTTTCCACAGATGAACGGGTGAACTGCCCTTACGTATGTGCGGCTGATGCGGGCTCTGTCTGTTCACCGGCAGCGATCCGCCGGGCTGATGCTCGTGGCCGCGGCGGTGGCGGGTGCCTCTATACGGGTGCGGCCCGGGCTATTTTCGCAGACTGACCCGATGTCCGTTTCGTACAAGACGCCGCGGCCAGCGTGCAGTTGACTGGGCGTCATCAGCGTCATCAGCGTCATCAGCGTCATCAGAGAAAGGACAGCTGTGTTCCTCGGACTCCGCACCGTCGTGTATCCGGCCCCCGACCTCGCCGCGAGCAAAGCGTGGTGGACAGCAGCGCTGGGCATTCAGCCCTACTTTGACCAGCCGTTCTTCGTCGGGTTCAACCCGGGCGGCTACGAGTTGGGCCTCGACCCGAACGCCGACCCGTCGGTCGGTCCGCGCACCTACTGGGGCGTCCGCGACATCGCGACCGCCGGGCAACACATGATCGCAACGGGCGCGGTCGTCGTCGAGGCCGTCCAGGATGTCGGGGAAGGCATCAAACTCGGCACGTTCCGCAGCCCAGTCGGCGATCTCGTCGGCCTGATCGAGAACCCCGTGTTCAAGCTTCAGCCCGCGCCGATCGCCGAGAGTGACGGCCCCGGTCGCTGAAGGCGGCCCACTGGGCAGGATGGCGAGCCGGGGGAGCAGGTCCGCCAAACCGGCCGTTGCAGGTAGACCATGGCCACGGGTGACTCGGTGGGGTAAGGGTCGGTCTCGGTGTAACCGAGGCGACGGTAGAAGTCGATGACGTGCGTGCGGCTGGGCAGCACGTCGAGAATGAGCTGCCGCAGGCCGTGCTGGGCGGCGTGCCGGTGCGCGTGGAGCATCAGGATGTGCCCGATCCCGGCCTTGCGGTG
>DAIRVB010000051.1:0-12185 GCA_036803065.1 Streptosporangiaceae bacterium | reverse complement strand
CTTCACCTCCGCGGTGAGCCCTGGTGGGTCGGGCGCGAGCCCCACACAGCCGATGGGCTCCTCATCCCGGTAGGCGACCAGGAGCGTGCCCGGTGGCCGGTAGACCCCGGCCAGGTTCTGGCACTCGTGCCGGAGCACCGGCGGAAGCTGGTCGATCCCGGCAGGCGGTGCCCGCCCAGCTTCAGCCAGGGTGGCGGCCATGTACTCGAAAACCAGGCTGGTGGCGTCGCTCTCGCGCCATGCAGTGAAAGCATCGACCAGCTGTGGCCCAGCGGTCATGCCGTGCTCCTTTGGGATGACGGCCGGATCAGGCCGGGTTAACGGCGTGCGGCCAGATTATGAGCCCGGCGACACTGTGAGGCGGCGGACAGTTGGGCTGGCATAACCGGTGATCGCGCAGGCGACGAGCACCGCCAAGCATAGGAACACGGCGTCCGCGGGCCGGAACGCGTGGGCGATGTTGCCGATGATGTTGTTCGTCGCGAGCAGGGCCACACTCTGGACCAGGCTGAGCAGTGCCTGAACCCGGGCGAGATGGCTGCGGGGCGCCGTGCCGAGCAGGACGGGGGAGAGGTGGCTGACGAACAGGCCGCTGCCAAGCCCCATGACCAGCGCTCCCGTCGCCGCCAGCACAGCGGTCGGGGCCAGCCCGATGACAGCTTGACCCACGGCGACGGTGAGCAGCCCCGCGAGAGCGGTCGAGCCTGGCCGGGAAGTGGTTCCGCGCCTGGCGACGAACAACGTGATGAGGATCGCGCCTGCGCCCTGGGCGCCGATGACGAGCCCGGCCGCCCCGGCCCCCCAGCCGTGCGTGCGGGCCAGCAGGGGAATCAGCAGCGAGCTGACCGGGATGATGAATCCCGCCGAACCGGCCACGAGAAGCAGCGCCGCTCCCAGGCCGGGTGTGCGGTCCGCACCCCGTCGGCCGCGTCGCGTACGACATTCCTGCGCGGCCCGGGTGGCGGTGCGCCGGCACGTCCGCGAATGAGTATCAGCACGACCAGCACGATCGCGAACGTGGCGGAGTCCGCCCAGGCCGCCGCCGCGAACCCGGCGGCAGCGACAAGCAGCCCGCCGGCCGGCCCACCCACCATCGAGACCAGCTGGCTGCCGCTCTGGCGCACGGCGACAGCGCGCGAGAGCTGGGAATCGTCCACCAGCCGCCGGGGCATCGATCCGGCTGAGGGAAGGTAGAAAGCGTCTACTGTCCCGATGATCAGTCCCGCGCCGATCAACACGGCCAGCGGGGTGCCCCAAAGCCACGCAACAACCCCCAGCACGCCCGCAACGACAAGCATCAGCCCGTCACCGGTGATCATGACGCGGCGCGCACCGAGCCGGTCCCCGACGGCGCCCCCGAGCAGGAGTAGTAGCGTGCGCGGCAGCGAGATGGCCGACAGGACCAGCCCGGCCGCCGTCCCGCCACGCGCCGACGCGGCCCAGCCGAGCGCGAAGTACATCGCGGAGTCGCCGAGCTGGGATGCCAGGGCGCCGCATACCCACACCCGGAAGGCGATGGGGAGCGGCTCCCGCCGCAGCGTGGTCATCTCAGCCGTGGTCACGGCACCAAACCTAGAGGGGAGTACCGACAAGTCCGTGCGGCCGGCCAGAGCCGCAGTCCGGCCGCCCGGCGGGTAGTTCTGGTCCGGTGGTGCGCTCGCGGGTATCCTCGACCCGAGGCCGAGAGGCGCTGCGACGGACTTTGTCCGCCACGCTCGGCCCCGATCCGTGCAATAAGGGCGCCTCCCAGACTGGGAGGTGGACCGATGGGCACGTCCGCGGCGGCAAGACCGGCCGAGGCTCTGCGGGAGTTGCTGGACCAGCGCGTCGTGGTGCTCGATGGAGCCTGGGGCACGATGTTCCAGGACGCGCTGCTCACCCCGGCCGACTACCGCGGGGAGCGGCTGCGTGACCACCCGCATGATGTGACCGGTGACCCGGACCTGCTGAACCTGACCCGGCCGGATGCCGTCCTGGACGTGCACCGGCAGTACCTGGCGGCCGGTGCGGACATCACCACCACGAACACCTTCACCGCTACCAGCATCGGCCAGTCCGACTACGCGCTGCAGCCGCTGGTCCGGGAGATGAACGTGCAGGGCGCCCGGCTCGCCCGGCAGGCCGTGGACGAGGCAGGCAGGGGATTCGTGGCCGGCTCGGTCGGGCCGCTGAACGTCACGCTGTCTATGTCCCCGCGCGTGGAGGACCCGGCGTACCGGGCCGTATCTTTCGACCAGGTCCGCGCTGCGTACGCCGAGCAGATCCAGGCGCTGGCCGACGGCGGGGTCGACCTGCTGCTGATCGAGACGGTATTCGACACGCTCAACGCCAAGGCCGCCATCAGTGCTGCCCGTGAGGTCGCCCCGCACCTGCCGCTGTGGATCTCGGTGACGATCGTCGACCTGAGCGGGCGGACGCTGTCCGGGCAGACCGTCGAGGCGTTCTGGAGCGCGATCGAGCATGCCGATCCGATCGTGGTCGGCGTGAACTGCTCACTGGGCGCGGAGGAGATGCGCCCGCATGTCGCCGAACTGTCGCGGCTGGCCGGCATCTACACGGCCTGCCACCCGAACGCCGGGCTGCCGAACGCGTTCGGCGGCTACGACCAGACGCCTGCGGAGATCGCCGGGCTGCTCGGCGAGTTCGCCAGCGCGGGGCTGGTCAACGTCGTCGGCGGCTGCTGCGGGACGACGCCCGCGCACGTCGCGCGGATCGCGGCCGCCGTGTCCGGCCTCCCGCCGCGCCCGGTCCCCGCATTGCCCGCGCGGACGCGCTTCAGCGGCCTGGAGACCTTCGTGATCGGGCCGGACACCGGTTTCGTGATGATCGGCGAGCGCACCAACGTCACCGGCTCCAGGCGGTTCCGGCGGCTCATCGAGGCCGACGACCATCAGGGTGCCGTCGACGTCGCGCTGGAGCAGGTGCGTGGGGGAGCGAACCTGCTCGACGTGAACATGGACGCTGACCTGCTCGACAGCCAGGAAGCCATGACCACCTTCCTGAACCTGATCGCGACCGAGCCCGAGGTCGCCCGTATCCCGGTCATGGTCGACAGCTCCCGGTGGTCCGTGTTGGAGGCCGGCCTGAAGTGCGTGCAAGGCAAGGGCGTCGTCAACTCGATCAGCATGAAGGAGGGCGAGGCGCCGTTCCTGGAGCAGGCCCGCCGCATCCGGGACTACGGCGCCGGCGTGGTCGTCATGGCCTTCGACGAGCAGGGCCAGGCCGACACCGTCGAGCGAAAGGTGTCGATCTGCGGCCGCGCCTATGACCTGCTGACGCGCCACGCCGGGTTCGCCGCCGAGGACATCGTGTTCGACCCCAACGTGCTCGCGGTGGCCACCGGGATCAGCGAGCACAACGGCTACGCCAAGGCGTTCCTGGACGCGCTGCCGCTGATCAAGCAGCGCTGCCCCGGCGCCCGCACCAGCGGCGGGATCTCCAACCTGTCATTCTCCTTCCGCGGCAACGATGTCGTGCGTGAGGCCATGCACTCGGCGTTCCTCTTCCACGCGGTGCGGGCCGGCCTGGACATGGGCATCGTCAACGCCGGGCAGCTGGCCGTCTACCAGGACATCCCGGCTGATCTGCTCGAACTGGTCGAAGATGTGCTGTTCGACCGGCGCGCCGACGCCACCGACCGCCTGGTCGCCTTCGCCGAGACGGTCACCGGCTCCGCCACCGAGCGCACGGTGGACCTATCGTGGCGGGACGCGCCAGTGGGGGAGCGGCTGAGGCACGCGCTTGTCCACGGCATCGTCGACTTCATCGAGGCCGACACCGAGGAGGCCCGGCTCCTGCACGCACGCCCCCTCGATGTCATCGAAGGTCCGCTGATGGACGGCATGAAGACCGTGGGCGACCTCTTCGGCGCCGGGAAGATGTTCCTGCCGCAGGTCGTGAAGAGCGCCCGGGCGATGAAGCGATCCGTCGGTTACCTCGAGCCATTCATGGCCGCCGAGAAGGAGCAGGCGAGGCTGGAAGGGCGCGCCGAGGCCGAGCGAGGACAGGGCACCATCGTGCTGGCGACCGTCAAGGGAGACGTGCACGACATCGGCAAGAACATCGTGGGTGTGGTGCTGGGATGCAACAACTACCGGGTCATCGACCTCGGGGTGATGGTCCCGGCGGCCACGATCCTGGACACCGCAGTCGCCGAGGGCGCGGACGCGGTCGGGCTTTCCGGTCTCATCACCCCGTCACTCGACGAGATGACCGCGACCGCTGCCGAGATGCAGCGGCGTGGCCTCAAGCTTCCGCTGCTCATCGGCGGCGCGACAACATCGCGCCAGCACACCGCCGTGCGGATCGCTCCTGCCTACGCGGGGCCCGCGGTCCACGTGCTCGACGCGTCCCGGGTCGTCGGCGTCATGTCCAGCCTCCTCGACCCAGCCCGCGCCGACCAGCTGGACGCGGACAATCGTGCCGAGCAGGCCCACCTGCGCGACCAGCACGCCACCAAGCAGCACCGGCGGCTGCTGACCCTGGCGCAGGCGCGCGCCAACCGGGAGGACGTTGCCTTCGGTGACTTGCCCGTCCCGGCCTTCACCGGCGTCCGTACCGTCCGCCCGGAGATCAAGGACCTCCGGGGGATGATCGACTGGCAGTTCCTCTTCCTGGCCTGGGAGCTCAAGGGCAAGTACCCGGCCATCCTTGACCAGCCGGTGGCCCGCGAACTCTACGACGACGCCAACGCGCTGCTGGATGAGATCATCGCCGAAGACCATTTCCAGGCCCGCGGCTGCTACGGCTTCTGGCCCGCGCACTCCGAAGGCGACGACATCGTGCTCGATACCGTGCCTGGAGCCACCCGTTTCCCGATGCTCCGCCAGCAGACGCAGAAGCCCGAGGGCCGCGCCAACCGGTCCCTGGCCGACTACATCGCGCCCGCCGGTGACCACCTGGGTGGCTTCGCGGTGACCATCCACGGCGCCGGCGACCTGGCGGCGAAGTACGAAGCCGCGCAGGACGACTACCGGGCCATCATGGTCAAGGCTCTCGCGGACCGACTCGCCGAGGCGTTCGCCGAGTACATCCACCTTCAGGCGCGACGGGACTGGTTCGAGCCGGACGCCGACCCGGCTATCGAGGACCTCCATGCCGAACGGTTCCGCGGTATCCGGCCCGCGCTCGGCTACCCGGCGAGCCCCGACCACAGCCTGAAGCAGGAACTGTTCGGCCTGCTCGGCGCCGACGGGATCGGGATGACGCTCACCGAGTCCTTCGCCATGTCGCCAGCCGCGAGTGTCAGCGGCCTGCTGTTCGCCCATCCTTCGTCGCGCTATTTCACGGTCGGGCGGATCGATAAGGACCAGGCCCGGGATTATGCGCTGCGCCGCGGTCTTGAGCTGCCCGAGGTCGAGCGGTGGCTGCGTCCCAACCTCTCCTATGAAACGCAGTAGCGCCTACCGATGTGCTGGATCAACTACTTGATGAAAAGCGTCAAATCCCGGCGTGGCCGCCGCTGACGGCGCGGCGCTGCTCAGGCCGGGGGAGTGTCCCGGCGGGAACACCTGGGGATCAGGTCCGGGGCCAGGCCGCCAGACGTTTCCGCAGTTCGGCGACATCCCGCGGGCTGAGCCCGTAGCGGGCGAATACTCCATCGGGCATCCGGTTCAGTTGCCGGCCCGCGTCGGCGAAGTCACGGTCCTCCAGGCCGGGGTCCAGCCGCTTGGCGAACCCGATCAGCTGATCCACGCTGTGTCCGGCGATAGCCGATTCGCCCAACGGTCACTCCCTGGGCCAGCTCCTACTGTTCGCCGTGGGAACGGATAACGCGCCCTATGTGAACATCGGGAGCTAGTGTGCCAGCGCCGTCAGCGATCACTCGCCGCGGCCAGAGCCTTGTGAATCCCCCTGCGCTCGATAGGGGCGGCGCTGTAGTAAATCGCCGAGCGGATCACGGGGTGCCGGAACCGGATAACGGATCTCCCACCCGGGGAGGCTCGACACCGGCAGTGGGGAACATCCGGTAGCCGACACCGGCATCAAAGCATCGGCCGTCGCCGGCTGAAGATACGGCAGCAGGTGCGCCGCCGAGTTTTCCGCCGTCCGCCAGCGGTGGGAGCGCAGCACGGACTCATGATGGCCGTGCGTGTAGACGGTTTCCTTCGCTGCCATGAGAAAGACGACTCCATGCCGAAGCCTACGGTGCCCGAAACGCTAGCAGCACTGGTCTCATATATCAAGAACAATATCTCACTATATGGACAATCTAGGAGAGCTAGGCGTAAGGCTACGGCGGCGCGATGACGGCATCCCAGGTCGCGGCCAAGGATGTCGTCATCGCTGATCTTCGAGGCGATCATCGTGGCTTCGTCGCCGGGGCCTTCTACAACCAGCACAACCGGTTCGTCATGGTCACGGAAAAGAAGGCCGCCCGATTCGGCCGCCGCATTCGCGTCGCGGCGAGCTGATGATCTAGGCCGGTTGCGCTGGTGCACGTATTGGCTAGCGCATGTCGTCGGCTTGGCTAACCCGGGGTCGGCCTTCAGCCCGGGGGAGAGATCAGGTCCGGGGCCAGGCCGCAAACCGCTCCCGCAGTCTGGCGATGTCCTGCGGGCTGAGACCGAAAGGGGCGAATACCCCGTCGCCCCACTGGTCCAGCCGCTGGCCCGCGTCCGCGAAGTCCCGGTCGGTCAGGCCCGGATCCAGCCGCCGGGCGAAGCCGATCATCTGCTCCATGCTGAAGCGCTCCAGGGCGGCTGCCGTGTCCAGGTAATCACGCGGCTCGGCCCGGCTGGCGAGCGCGCACACCTTGCCGCCGACCACATCCTCGAGATCCAGGACGGGGCCGACATCCATGGTTACCGGCCTGCGGGCCCGGTCAAAATAGGCCATCTGCAGCATCATCTGTTCCCCGTCGGGCGCGGTGATGATCCACTCGGCCAGCCCTTCACCCATCCCGTAGAAGATGTCCGTGAGACCGCCGGTCTTGTCCCGGCGTTCAGTCCCGAAGCCCGCGTCGCGCAGCGCGGCGTCCACCGCACCGGCAGCAGCCTCCACACCACCCTGCTCATCACTAAAGACATCGACGTCCTGGGTGGCCCTCTCGATGATTCCGTGAGCGATCAGGGCGTTGCCGCCGCCGAGGGCGAACCCATGCGGGGCGGCGGCGCGCAGGGCGATGACAGCCACCTCATGGTGGAGTTCGCTGACCGGCATCAGGCGGCGGTCACCGTGGCGACGCGCAGCACCGGGTGTTGGTCCTCCCATGCCTGCCGGACACCTTTGGGCAGGTACAACTTCGGCCACAGGGCGATCAGCGTGTCACCATCCAGGTAGGTGGTGAGATCCTCTAGTCGGCCCGCTTCCCGGAGCACGGTCTGGTAGAGCCACTGCCGCATATCTCGGTCATCGAGGTCGAACGTGTGACCGGGGCAGCTCCAGAACAACCACAGCGGCAGCTCGACCGTGCCCTCGGTGGGCCCCCGCAGGTCCGCCAGGCTGGGAGCGACCGTCACCCAGCGCCCGGGACGAGACTCGTACCGGGCCGTGGGCGTAGCGGCTCGCACGGTGGCCATAGTGCCCAGGATAGCCGTTCGGGGCCCGCTGCGCCCTGCCTCAAGCGTCGTTACCATTTTGCAGTCCAGGTCATTGCGTGTTGCCGCAACTTTGTTCTAATGATAGCAGGCCACGCCAGCCAAACCTGTTCGCTCAGCTCGCCTCGGTGCTTGGCGCCCTCCACGACTGGACGCCGCCGCTACGCGCCACGCTGCAGGATCGTCCTTCCATGGACGCAACGGATCCGCTCTCGGTCTGGGCGTCGGACCTCGTGCCGCTGCCGGCCTGACGGGTGGGCGACGCAGTTACGCGGCCTGCGGGTTGAGCTGCACCGAGCGCGCATTGTCAGCTACGTAGAGCATGTTACTGTTTACACTGCGTAGCACGGCTTACCCCGGCTTACCCCGGCTTACCCCGGCTGGCCGCAGGGGGGTGGGACAGCCAGGCGTGCGTGAGGAGGTCCATATGTCCAGGTCGGCCGGACGAACGCCCGATGCTGCCAGTGACCCGAACGCGCTACGGGCGGGTGGCGCACTCCTGCAGGCGCAGCGGGACAAGTCGCAGGCACAGTTGCAGCAGGCCCAGCGCCTGGAGAACCTGGGCCAGCTCGCCGGCGGGGTCGCACACGACTTCAACAACCTCCTCGCGGTCATTCTCAACTACGTGACCTTCGCCTCCGAGGAACTCGCCGCCGCCACCGACGCGGACTGGCCGGCGCGGTGCGAATCGGCCCGCAGCGACCTCCGGCAGATCAAGCGGGCCGGTGAACGGGCCGCCAGCCTCACCCGCCAGTTGCTTGCCTTCGCCCGCCGGGAGGTCATTCAGCCGCAGGTCCTCGACCTTGACACCGTGATCACCGCCGTAGAGGAAATGCTCCGCCGGACCATCGGCGAGCACGTCGAGCTCGTCTTCTCACTCGCCGGTGATCTGTGGCCCATCCTGGCCGACCCAGGCCAGCTGGAGCAGGTGCTGGTGAACCTCGCGCTCAACGCCCGCGACGCCATGCCCGGCGGCGGCACGCTGACCGTCGATACCAGCAACATCACGGTGGACGCCGACACCGTCGCCGGGGGATCGAAGGCACGGCAGGGACAGAACATCCGGCTGCGGGTCAGTGACACCGGAACCGGAATGCCCGCCGAGGTTATCGAGCATGCCTTCGAGCCGTTCTACACCACCAAGGAAGAGGGCGCCGGAACCGGGCTTGGCCTGGCGACCGTCTACGGGATCATCACCCAGGTCGACGGTCACGTCAAGATCTATTCCGAACCCGGCACCGGCACCACCTTCACCATCACCTTCCCGGTCACCACGCAGGCAGCCGTTCCGCAGACAGCAGAGGTGCCCTACCAGCGGGCGCCCAAAGGAGAGATGGTCCTGGTCGTCGAGGATGAGCCAGCCCTGCGTGAGGTAACCAAACGGATCTTCACCCGCAATGGCTACCAGGTGATCACCGCCGCGAACGGCCCGGAAGCCCTGGACATTGCTCGCGACCACCCGGGCGAGATCCACCTGCTCGTCACCGACGTCGTCATGCCGCACATGCTCGGCAAGGAAGTCGCGGAGAAAATGCTGGAGATCAAACCCGAAATTGAAGTGCTGTTCATGTCCGGCTACGCCCGGCCCGTCCTCGCCTCCCAGGGCAGGCTCGAACCGGGCGTGGCCCTGGTGGAAAAGCCGTTCTCCGAGGCCGACCTGATGGCCAAAGCCGGACAGGTGCTCAACGGCCACTTCCAGGGTTTCAAGACCACCGGGGGCGACCCAGACTAACCGGTCCGCTGGCCGGGCTGGCCGGGGCCAGCAATTGCGGAGAAACATCCGATCCGCAGGGGATAAGAGGTAAGAGCTTATGGACCAGGAGGGCCGCCGAGCTGGGCGGAGCGTCAGGCGTTGGCGCCTTAACTCGCCGATATTTCTTTCAGGAGCACTTTCTCATGAGCGGCAGCAAAATCATTGCAATTCGCTAGGGAAATACCGTGCCTAACTTGACGGAATCCCCACCCTAGATAATGATGAATGTAGCTAGGTCGGGGGACTAGCAGGCTTTTTGTTCTGTTATGGGCGGTGCGGGAAATCCCTGTGGGACCGCGTTCCGACCGAATTGGGGGTGCGTCACCGTGGGCCAGCTTCAGGATATTGGCCGCTGGCGGGGATCGACGGGGGCGACGCTGCTGGCGGCGATCGTGGACTCATCGGACGACGCCATCGTGGGGAAGACCGTCGACGGGCTGATCACGAGCTGGAACACAGGCGCCGAGCGCATGTACGGGTACACCGCGGATGAGGCCCTCGGCCAGCCGGTTTCGATCCTGTCTCCCGCTGACCGGATCGACGAGACGAAGGAGATCCTCGCCAAGATCCGCAGAGGCGAGCGCGTCTTGCACCTCGAGACCACGCGGCAGCGCAAGGACGGCACCACCTTGCCCGTGTCGGTAACGGTCTCACCCGTCCGGGACGAAGAGGGCCAGCTAATCGGGGTATCGTCCATCGCCAGGGACAACACCGAGCAGCACCGCAACGTCGCGGAGCTTCTTCACCGGGCGGAGCAGCTCGAGCGGGTCAACCGGAACCTGGAGGCGTTCTCCTATTCGGTGGCCCACGACCTGCGCGCCCCGCTGCGAGCGCTGGGCGGTTTCAGCGCGGCCCTGCTGGAAGACTACGGGGAGGGTCTCGGCGAGGTCGGCCGAGGCTACGCCGAGCGAATCCGGGCCGCCAGCGAACAGATGTCGGAGCTTATCGACGACCTATTGAATCTTTCGCGCGTCTCGGGGGCCGAGCTTAACGCCGAGCCCGTCGATCTCGGCGCCGAGGCCGCCAGCATTTCCGAGGAACTCAAGCGCCAAAGACCGGGCCGCCGCGTCTGCTTCGTCATCCAGCACCCAGTCTGGGCCCGGGCGGACCGCCCGCTTATCCGCACCGTACTGCAAAACCTGCTGGGCAATGCCTGGAAATTCACCTCCGGCCGGAGTGAAGCGTTGATCGAGTTCGGGACGATCCCGGTCGAGGGCGCCGGTATCTGCTGCTACGTGCGCGACAACGGCGCCGGCTTCGACTCCGCCTACGCGGACAAGCTGTTCAAGCCATTCCAGCGGCTGCATCCGAAGCGCGATTTCCCCGGCACGGGTGTTGGCCTCGCCAGCGTGCAGCGCATCGTGGAGCGCCACGGTGGCCGCACCTGGGCCGAGGGTGCGGTGGACCACGGTTCGACCTTCTACTTCACCCTGGACCAGAAGGAAACGACATGAATGCCCGGCGCATCCTGCTGGTGGAGGACAACCCCGACGACGAGGCGCTGACCCTCCGGGCCCTCAAGAAGAGCAACATCCTGAACGAAGTCACCGTGGCCCGCGATGGCGCCGAGGCCGTTGCGTGCCTTTTCGCGGGCGACCGGACCGACACGGCGCGTCCCGCTCTCATCCTGCTCGATTTGAAGCTCCCCAAGGTCGACGGGTTCGAAGTACTCCGCCGCATCCGGGCCGACGAGCGGACCCGGCTCATCCCCGTTGTCATCCTCACCTCCTCCGGGCAGGAAGAAGACATCCTCGAGGGCTACCTCGGCGGCGCCAACGCCTATGTGCGGAAGCCAGTAGCGTTCGCCGGCTTCGCTGAGGCAGTCCGCGCACTCGGCATGTTCTGGCTGCTCGTTAACGAGCAGCCGGTCGACGCCCTCTCGCCACCGCCGGCCAGCGATGCGCCGACGCTGACGGCGACGCCCTGAAGCCTGGGCGCCGTCGGAGAAGGGGGCGGCATCGATGAGTGGCGCGCAACGTGGCGGCGAGCCGGGGAGTGCTGACCCGGATGGGACCGTCGGCCCACGGCAGGCAGACACTCCGCGTGCGGAGAGGACCGGCTCAGCGCGGCGGGGCGCGCTACGCATCCTCATCCTGGAGGACGACCCTAATGATGCTGATCTTGATCAGCGCCACCTGACCAGTGCGGGCCTCGACTTTACTGCTGTCGTGGCGGACACAAGGGCGTCATTTGTTCAGCAGCTCGCTGCCTTCCGGCCCGAAGTGATCCTGTCTGATTTCTCTCTGCCGGGCTTCTCCGGCGAGAGTGCCCTGAAGATCGTGCAGGAGCAGTGCCCGCATATACCGTTCATCTTCTTGTCCGGTGCGCTCGGAGACGAAGAAGCAGTCGGGCTCATCAAGCAAGGTGCCACGGACTACGTCTTGAAGGACCGGCCCGCACGCCTGGCGTCGGTCATCCGCCGGGCCATTGCCGAGGCTGAGCAAAGGGCGCAGCGAGCCCAGCTGGAAGCTCAGCTCCGCCGGTCGCAGCACCAGGAAAGCATCGGACGGCTAGCCGGCGGCGTGGCCCACAACTTCAACAACCTGGTCGGCATCATGCTCAACTACGCAGCGTTCATACGCGGCGAAGCAGCAGAGAAAGCGGAGAAAACGGAGCCAGGCACTGACCAGGAGGCATGGGACAGCGTCCGCCGGGATGCCGAGCAGATCGAACATGCCGGAAAGCGAGTGACCCAGCTCGTCCATCAGCTGCTCACGGCAGGCAGCCAAGAAGTCGCCCGCGTCGAACTCATCGACCTCAACCAGGTCGTGGGCGGCATCGAAGACCTGCTGCGGAGCACCATCGGCCGGCAGATCGAGCTCCAGATGTCCCTCGCCCCGCAACTGTGGCCCGTGACCGCTGACCCGGGCCAGGTCGAGCAAGTCCTCTTGAAC
>DAIRVB010000050.1:7903-13379 GCA_036803065.1 Streptosporangiaceae bacterium | reverse complement strand
TCACCACCTGACTGGATGACATATGTACGTCATGCAACGCTCGGCACCATTGGCCGGGCCAGTAAATGCTCGCAGGCGCTGCCGTGCTCTTTGCTGACGCACGGTCGCTGCCGGTCATGCCGGGGCGGCCGCGTCGGCTGAGGACTCCATCGCGCCGACCCCGTCACTCTCGGCGCTGAGCTTGCCGCAGAGGCTGCGGAGGTCACCTGCGGTGATCAGTCGAGTGAGGTTGCCGTCGCGGGAGACCGCGACCCACGCAGAGCCCGGGTCGAGGCGTTCAATTTCCCACTTGCCGCCGAAGTCACGTATTAGCTCGGCGAGCTTGCCTGTGTCATATCCGTGTTCGAGCAGTTCCCGGAGAGCGGCCACGGTCGCGGCGGTGAATACGTCTGGCGGTATGGGACGAGGCCGCCGCTGCGCGGTGAAACCCCGCAGGGTCCTGGTGATCACCCACAGGCCGCCGTAGTCGCGGAGGAGGGTGGTCAGGCTCGCGGCGTCGTCGCCGGTCATGGCCGCCCGTCCCCGGGACCGGCAGCCAGCACGCGGGTAATCGCGTCTGCGGCGGCGTCAACGTCAGCGACCGCCGCTATGCGTTCAGCCCATGACCACCACAGCGAGCCGTCGCCGGCCACGACGTTTTCGCTGAGCGCTGTCGCCTGCGGGTTGGTCACCGTTAAGGACGGCACCCGGCCATCATGGGCGGTGAGCCGGGTCTCCAAGCCGCGAGCGCCGAGCGCGGCGGCGAGCTTCTCAAGGTCCGCTGTATCGGTCCGGGACGCATGCACCATCGGGTCTCCCTCTGTGTGTGATTGCTGGCTGATAGTGAAGTGAAACGCGTGGCGGGCGTAGCCTGGAAGGCGATGCCCGCTGCCCGTTACGGGAGGCAGCAGGCAGCAGTCGGCGCGATGGGTGCACGCGATGACGGCGGATTTAAGCAGTGAGCTGCGGCGTCTCCTGGTGCAGCAGGGCATGTCCCTCCGGGAGCTGGCACGGCGTGTGCCCTGCGACTCCGGGAACCTGTCTAGGATCGCCCGAGGCCAGAAACGGGCCTCGCCTGAACTGGCAGCGCGCTTCGATGAGGTGCTCGGCACGCAGGGCTTCCTGACCGCGCTCGCGCAGCAGGCCTGGCCGGCTAGTCAGGTGCCCCCCGACAGCGAGGACGACGTGAGACGGCGGATATTTCTCGGCGCAGGGCTCATCGGCGGCATCGAGATCCTGCGGCAGCAGGTGGATAGCGCGCTCGATCCGGTTACGACCGGCCGCGACGCGGAGGAGTGGGAACGCGCTGCCGCTGAGCTTGCCGCCGAAGTGGGTCATCTCCCACCACAGCAGGTGCTTCCCGGGCTGCTCACGGATCTGCGTGAGGCCGAGGCCCGGCTAACCGCCGCGCCGGATGCGCTGCGTTCACGGTTTGCCCGGGTGTGCGCGCAACTCGCAGCGCTGACCGCGATCACCTTGTGCAACCTTGGCGAGCCGGAGGGCGCGCGGCGTTACTGGCGTACCGCGGTGCGCGCCGCAGACCAGTCACGCGACCACAGCCTGCAGGCTCTCCTGCGGGGACGCCGTGCCGTGTTCGCCCTCTACGGCCGGCATCCCGCGTCTGCGCTGGAGATCGCTGACAACGCGATCGCCGCGGAACGTGCCCCGTGCGCCGGCGTCGCCAGCGGCCACGCCGCCCGCGCCCAGGCCCTCGCCCACCTCGGACGCCACCGTGAGGCTAGGGGCGCCCTGGATGATCTCGCCGACATGTTCACGCTGCTCCCGGACGCGACCACCCGCGACCGCGTCTCGCAGTGGGGATGGTCGGAGGCCCGGCTGCGCCACGTGCAGAGCGATGTCCACTCGCGGGCCGGGCGGCTGCGTGAAGCATCCGAGGCCCAGGACGCCGCGCTGGCGCTCTACCCGCCCGCCGCCTACCAGGGGCCCGCGCAAGTCGAACTGCACCGGGCCTTGTGCCTGATCACCGCCGGGGACCCAGCTGAGGGGGCCCGCCACGCCATCGGTGTCCTCCAGGCCCTCCCGGCAGGTCACCATCACGATGCCCTGGTACGTCGGACGGCGGAATTCACGCTCGCCGCCGTGCCCGGTGACGCGCTCGCCCTGCCTGATGTCAGGCAGGCCCGGCACATGCTGGCGCTGCCGGCCGGGCAATCATGACCAGCGGGGCGGCCGTCGCCTTCATGCGCTACGACGCGGAGTCTGCAGACGGCGTGATGGACACCGTCGTGGTCCCGGTGTATGAGGCGTCTCACGCCGATGTGATCAGCGACCCGTTCTACAGTGCCGCGCGGTTCGCCGAGCGGGTACGCGGCTACATGAAAGCCCCAGGATCCGAGCTCGTTACGGCCACGGCCGGCGGTGAGCCCGTCGGCCTCGCGCTCGGGTACACGCTTCCGGCCAGAGCGCGCTGGTGGTCAGGCCTGACCACCCCCGCTGAGCCGGGGATGACCGACGAGACGGGCGCTAGGACATTCGCGCTCTGCGAGCTGATGGTCGTCCCGGCCTGGCAGAGACGCGGCGTCGCGCACGCCCTTCACGATGAACTACTCGGCCGCCGGCCCGAAGAACGCGCCACGCTGCTCGTCCGAGAAGACAACACATCCGCGCAGCAGGCATACGCGCGGTGGGGGTGGCAGAAGGCAGGCAAACTCCGGCCCTACCCCGACGCTCCCCACTACGACGCCCTGATCCTGCCACTCGGCAAGGGGCGAGCAGGGTTGCGCTGACCCTTTGCCGCCACCACACGTGGCGCAGCTGCTGTCTCAGGACGCTTTGGGCGTCCGGCACTGCGGTCGTCCTTCGGCCTCGGCGCTCAGTACCCCCCTGCCAGCCCCACGGAGCAGCAGGAGCGGACCTTGGCGTCAGACGCTGCGGTCGACCTTCGGCCCCGGGCGGCCATCTCGGTAACTGCCGACTCGTTTTGCGCTACTCCGCGTGCTGGCCGTCGGGCCGATGCCCTGCCGCGATCGGGCCCGACGGCCAGGAATCTAAGCCCGGTCAGGCATCGAGCAGGGTGGCTGCCTCGGTCAGGTGCCGGGTGATCGCCCTGGTCCATATGTCGTCGGCTCTATCGGCCCAGCCGCGCTCGATCTGCTGCGTGAGCCAGTCCGCCACCCAGACCCGGTGCCAGCCCAGCGCCCAGGATGCGGCATCGATCCCGCCGCGTGCCGCCAGAGCCTGCCGGTGGCCGCCGGCCTCGACATAGGACTCGATCAGCCCCAGAGTGCGGGCTGGATTCGGGGGATTCAGGGTGCCGTGCCAGGAAGCGATGTCCAGCAGGCCAGGGCCGTTGAAGGCACGGGCGAAGTCAAGCAGATGCCACCCTCGCTCGCCAATGTGCAGTGACGTCGGATGGTATTGGGAGTGGCACAGCCCAAATGGTGGCAGTTGCGCCCCCGCGGCCCGGCTGGCCGCGGCACCTTCGAGAGCACGGACCGGGCCAGCTACTACTCCGGGCAGTCCCAGCCGGTTCAGGCGCAGACCGATCCGGTGCGGCATCGTGGCCAGCCACCCGGTGTTGACGCGAGCCAGCCACCCGGCCCCGTCCAATCGGTGCAGCCGGGCGGCCGCGCAGGCTCCGTCGTAGTCGTTGGCTTCCCGGACCGGCTTACCCAGATCGTCCATCAGCATGGCCAGGACGCCGGCTTCGGTACGGGCGGCCTGAACGTGCGGCACAGGCAGGCCGTGCCGCGCGGCCAGCCGCAGCACCAGGTGCTCACGGTCGAATGGGGCGTCGGCGTACTTGAATACCACGGACGCCCGGCCGGGGAACCGCAGCCGTTCGACACTGGAGTGCGCCCAGATCCGCATCGATTCACGGACTGGGTCACCGGGCAGGCCGACGTCGGCGAGCACGTATCTCAACAGGCGGGAGACATCTGCCGTGTTCGCCATCTGCTCCTCCTAGCCTCGCGAGGGTGGAGAGCCCGGCCAGCACCGGGTTACCTTAGGCGCAGCGGTGCAGCACGCACCGTGACCGGGAGGTGCTGCGTGGCCCGTCATGAAAGTGTGTGTCCGGCCGCCCGATCGGCCGCGACGGGTGGAGCCGCGCCGATTGCGTGCCAATTCCGTGCGGAGCGAGCGGAATGACTTCCCCGACACCGGATCTCGTCGCGGCTGACCTCGCCAGGCTCATCAACCCCGGGCTGCGCTCACCGCGCGCCGGCCTGGCCGTGCTGCCGAATCTGGCCCTGGTCCAGGCTGACATCCACCGGGGTGCCCGCTCGGTCGCCGACGCCATCGAGACCGTGGTGAACCGCGGCCTGGCCGCGATGGCCGCCGAGTCGCCCGACGCCCGGTTACCCCGGCTCGCGGCCGACCCGGTGAAGGCACTGCGGGCCGCGCTGGCCCTGCGGCCGGGCTCGGAACGGGTCAAGTCCAAGACCAGGAGGACGGCTGCGGCCCAGGCTCTGGGCCTGCTCTCTGGTGACGGCTGGCGAGCGCATCATGAGAAGCCGTTGCTGCGCGACCTGGCGGACGCGATCTGCGCTCTGGAGGCCGATTCCGGTGACGTGGTGCACCTCGACGGCGCCCCGGCCCCGGGTGCCGGCGCTGCGGGCATCGGCCGGTTCTACAGTGACTTCGTCGACATCGAGGGCGACTGGGATGCCTTGTTCGCGGCCTCGTCGACCCTGGACCTGGCCGTCATGTACGGTGCGACCTGGCGCAATACCTACCGCAAGAACCTGCACGTCCTGGCCGGGCGTCCCGGCGGGCGGATACGGGTGGTGTTACCCGACCCGTCGGCCGACCCCCTGCACGTCGCTCTGTACGCGCATACGCTCCGCGTCACGCCAGACGACTTCCGCCGTAAGGTCACCGAGGCGATCGACGACTTCTCCGCCATCGGCCCGTCCCGGCATGTCGAGGTCTACCTGACGACCGCGATGTTCCGGCACGCGATCTACCTGTTCACCTACCAGGGGATCCTGGCCCTGTACGCGCTGTGCAGCGAGCGCATCCCGACGCCGGCGTTGCTAGCCTCCGACGGAGGGCTGCTGTCCTTTATGCGCCTGGACTTCGACAGGCTGCTGGAACAGAGTGACCGCATCACGTAGAAGGGCGGCCATGCTGACCGCAGATCTGGTCCGGGTCGACTTCGCCCTGATCCCTGCCGACCCGCTGTTCGGTGCCGTGGTAACCACCAGCCAGGTGATCACCGGCGAATTCTCCTACAACGCGAACGTTATCGACGCCAGAACGTTCCCGCCCCACCTCAGCCTGCTCATCTGCACGATCCCCCGGGCCGCCTTCGCCGCGGTCACCGCCGACCTGGAGGTACTGGCGGCGGCCGGCCTGCCCGACATCGCCGCGCTCACGGTCGAGCCGTCCGGCAGTGGCTACGTGATGCTCACCGTGCAGCGCACTCCCGAGCTCATGGCCTTTCAGGACGCGATCCTCGACGTTGCCACCCGGGCGCGCCGCGGCCCGTTCGGCAGCCGGTACATCCGCAGTTCGTTCGCCCCGCACATCTCGT
>DAIRVB010000050.1:0-7803 GCA_036803065.1 Streptosporangiaceae bacterium | reverse complement strand
CGCGGCCCGTTCGGCAGCCGGTACATCCGCAGTTCGTTCGCCCCGCACATCTCGTTAGCCAAGATCAACCGCGACGATCAGCGTGCGGCCGCCGCCATCGGCCTGCGAACCCTGCGCGGCCCACGAACCGCGCGCTCCCAGGCCCTCGACCTGTGCGACATCGGTGATCGCAGCCAGCGATGGGACATCCTCGCCAGCTACCCCGCCAGCAACGACCCGCAGGCCGGTGGCTCAACCAGCTTCGCGGGATGACCTGGAGGAGGGCGCTCAGGAGTCGAAACCCAGGCCAAGGCGGTCGAGGGTACGCAGCCAGAGGTCCCTGCGGCCGTCGTTGCGGTCGGCCCTGGCCAGGGAGGCGCGGGTGAGCTGGATGACCGCGGACCGCACGGGCTCCGGCGGGAACGGCAGGGGCTTGGAGCGCACCATGGACAGATCGGTCAGTTCGCTCGGCTGCCCGGCCAGCAGGTCGAGCATGACGTTCGCACCGAACCTGGACGCGCCCACGCCGAGCCCGGTATAGCCCGCCGCGTAGGCCAGCCTGCCCCGGTGCGCGGTGCCGTAAAAGGCGCAGAACCGGGCGCAGGTATCGATCACGCCACCCCAGGCATGGCTGAAGCGGATATCTGCCAGCTGCGGGAACGTTGTGAAGAATTGGCTTGCGAGCAGGGCGAAAGTCCCCGGTCGCTGGTCTTGCGCCGCGGTGATCCGGCCCCCGTTGTAGTACACGGCGTCGTAGCCGCCCCAGAGGATCCTGTTGTCGGCGGTGAGCCGGTAGTAGTGGAACTGGTTGCCCGCGTCCGCGGCGCCCTGCCGGTGCCGCCAGCCGATGCCAGCCAACTGGGCGGCCGTCAGCGGCTCCGTCATCAGCACGTAGTCGTAGACAGGCACGAGATAGTGGCGGAGCCGGCGCAGCAGCGGGCGGTACACGCCAGTGCCCAGCGCTACACGGGCGGCGAGCACGCTGCCGCGGGCGGTGTGCACGCGCAGGCCGGCCCGGCCCTCGTCATGAACGGCGGTCACCGGTGCGTGCTCGTGGATCCGCACCCCGGCGTCCAGGCAGGCACGCCGCAGTCCCCAGGCGAGCCGCGCCGGGTCCACCAGGGCACAGCCGCCGGTGTCCCACAGGCCGCCCAGGTAGGTCGGCGAGTCAATCTCGGCGCGGACACGGTCGCGGCCCAGCAGTTCCGGCTCGCGACCCAGCGCCCGATTGGCCTCGGCGCTCTCCCGGAGCGTGGCCAGCTGCCAGTCCTGGGTCGCGACCGTCAGTTCTCCGGTGCGCTCGAAGCCACAGTCGATCCGGTGCCGGGCGATCGCGTCGGCGATCTCATCCAGGTTGCGCGTGCCGAGCCGCTCCAGGGTCTCGATTTCCCCGCCGAATCGCTGCAGGCCGTTGGCCAGGCCATGGGTGAGGCTGGCCGAGCAGAAGCCCCCGTTGCGCCCGGACGCGGCCCAGGCCACAGTCCGGGCTTCGAGCAGCACCACGTCCGAGGACGGATCCCGTTCCTTGGCGAGCAGCGCGGTCCACAGCCCGGTGAACCCGCCGCCGATCACGGCGAGGCTGGCCGCGGCGCGGCCAGCCAGCGGGGAGGCCGGGCCGGGCGCGCCGGGCTGGTCGAGCCAGTACGAGACCGGCCGGGCACCCGCCAGGGCGGTGGCGACCAGGGCACCGGCCGCCGGGGAGCCGGCCGCCATCTGCCGTCTGGTCATACCGCCCGGCGGCGGGACCGCAGCGCGTTGGTGATGGCGAGCAGCACCCCGGCTGCGAAGATGATCGTTCCCATCACATCCACCTGCGGCGGCAGGCCCTCCTTGGTGGCGCCCCAGATCCACAGCGGATAGGTCTGAACTTGCAGGCCGGCCACGAAGCTGGTGGTGATGAAGTCGTCGATGGACAGCGCGAAGGCGAGCAGCGCGCCAGCCAGGACGCCGGGCCAGATCATCGGCAGGGTAACCAGCCGGAAGGTGTCCCACGGGCCGGCGCCGAGATCACGCGCCGCCTCCTCGATGAAGGGATCGAGGGTCAGCGCCCTGGACCGCACCGTGATCGCCACGAACGACAGGCAGAACGCGACGTGCGCGATGAGGATCGTCACATAGCCGAGCGGCAGCCGCAGCGTGATGAAGAAGGTCAGCAGCGACGAGCCGAGCACGATCTCCGGCGCCGAGATCGCGGCGAACTGGACCAGGTTCGTCGCCCCCTGCCCGCGGAACCGGTACTTGCCGAGCGCCAGGCCGACGAAGGTACCCAGGACGGTAGCGAGCAGCGTGGCGAGGACACCGATGATGATCGAGTTGCCCATTGCCTTGGTCAAGGACGGGTACTCGAACAGCTTGGGGCCCCACCACTTGAGCGTGAAACCGACCCAGCTGTAGTTGAAGCGGCCACGGGGGTTGTTGAAGCTGAACAGGATGACCGCCGCGATCGGCAGCGCCAGCCAGACGATGACGACCCAGGTGTAGAGGAACAGCAGCCGGTCGCCGACCCGCTTCCTCGGCCGCCGCCGGGGCGGCTGCGGCGGCTCGGGGCGGATGCCAGGGCCACCCGGCGGTGCCTGGACCGACACGCTCATGCGGCCCCTGCTTCCAGGACCTGCTCGGTGCCGAGCGCCCGCGCGTACACGAAGATCCCGATCAGCAGGATCGCCATGAGGGTGAACGACAGGGCCGCGCCGATGGGGTAGTTCTGCAGGTTGAGGTACTCGTCCTGGATGATGTTGCCGATCATCGTGTTGTTCGGGCCGCCGAGCACCGCCGCGTTCACGTAGTCGGACGCCGCCGGCACAAAGTTGAGCAGCACACCCGCGAACACACCGGGCAGCGAGAGCGGCAGGATCACCTTCGTGAACGCCTGCACACGGTTCGCGTACAGGTCATACGCCGCCTCCACCACCCGGAAGTCGATCCGCTCCAGGGCCACGTAGATGGGCAGCACCATGAACGGCAGGTAGTTGTAGGTCAGCCCGCCGACTACCGCAGTGCTGGTGGCCAGCACCCGGAAATTCTGCGGCAGGAGGCCGAGCGACTTCAGCGGCTCCAGGACCAGGCCATTGTCGCCCAGGATGTACTGCCAGGAGATCGTCCGGAGCACGAACGAGACGAAGAACGGCAGCAGGATCAGGAACAGGTAGGTGGATTTGCGGGCCCCGCCCCGGAAGGCGATCCAGTACGCCGTCGGGTAAGACAGCATGATGCACAGCACCGTGGCGAGCCCGCCATAGAGCAGCGACCGGATGAACTGGCTGTGGTAGTCGCTGAACCCCGTGACGTAGTTATGCCAGTCGAAGGTCTGCGTGAACCCGCTGACCACGTCCCCGCTCTGGGTGGACATGGAGATGAGGAAGATCAGCGGGGCGGCGAAGAACACCACCAGCCACAGCCCGCCAGGCAGGATGAGCAGGTAGGGAACGAGCGTTGACCGGAGTCTGCGCACCGCTGCTAGCCCGCGACGACCGGCTGGAAGATGGAGGAGTACTGGTCCTTCAGCTTGCCGCTCACATCCACGTAGTTATAGAGCCTGTTGTACACGGAACTGCTCGGCCAGACGAGCGTGCTGTCGGCCACCTCTGTGAGGTTCTGCTTGGTGCTCCCGGTTGCCTTCTTCGCATCCGAGGAGATGATGGCCCGCGCGGACGGGACGGCGGTGATGTAGTTGATGCCCTCGGTGAGCATGGCCGCGATCTCGGGCCGGTAGTACCAGTCGATCAGCGTCATCG
Source organism: Streptosporangiaceae bacterium (assembly GCA_036803065.1). Lineage (GTDB taxonomy): Bacteria > Actinomycetota > Actinomycetes > Streptosporangiales > Streptosporangiaceae > JAWWPY01. The sequence goes on along the minus strand of DAIRVB010000050.1, from coordinate 4,090 downwards.
CGTCGACCGGGTTCTGCGCGTACTTCGGGATCATCATGTTGTCGGTCCAGATGTTGCCGCCCTCGTCAGGGACCACGAACTGCAGGTTCGAGCCTGCGGAGAGGTTCTGCTGGAAGATGTCACCGGACCAGGCCATGGTGATCCAGGTGTCGCCCTTGGTCAAGGCTTGGATGTAGGACTGGTCGTAGTACTGGCGCACGAGGCCCGCGTTCCGCTGCGCGGTGAGCGTGGCGGCGGCCTTCGTCCAGTCTGCGGGCTTCGACGTCTGCGGGTCGATCCCGAGCTTGATCATGCCGAAGTTCCCGATCTCCTGGATGTCGGACATCATGCCGACGTGGCCCTTGTAGGCCGGGTTCCAGAGGTCCTTCATGCTGGTGACCGGGTTGGTGATGTATTTCGGGTTCCAGGCGATGCCGGTGCTGCCCGATGCCCACGGAATGCTGTAGGTGTTGCCGGGGTCAAAGGACCGCTTCTGGAACTTCGGCGACGCGTACTTGTGGAAATTGGCCAGCATGCTCTGGTCCAGCGGGATCAGCTCACCCAGCGCGACCAGTTCGGAGAACTCGAATCCGTCGGTGACGACCATCACGTCATAGCCGATTGACTGACTCGACCGGATGATCGGGTCGATCTTCGCGAACCATGACGGGTCGTCCTGGATGACCTCCGCGTAGTCATCGGTGATTCCGGTCGACGCGGTGAACTGCTTCAGCGTCTGGTGATCGGTGTCGATGTAGAGCGGCCAGTTGGCGAAGTTCACATGCCCGTGCTTCGTCTTGCCGGTCCAGAACTTCTTCGCCGCGCTCTCCACCTGGCCGGTGCTCTGCGCCTTGCCAGCACCTGATACGCCACAGGCGGCCAGGCCGAGGCCCGCTGCGGCCAGCCCACCGAGGCCGAGGGCCTCGCGGCGGCTGTAACCGGGCCCAGCTGCCTCGCGCCTCCCGGCGCCCCGTCGCCGGCGCTGGGTCATGCCACGCAGCGCCGCAGGGTCGTCGTTGTGTAGGTTGCTCTCGCTCATCACAAGCTACTCCCGATCGCGTAGGAGTACTGGGGTTCCCAGGACAGCCAGACGGCGTCGCCACGGTGCACGTCCGCGGCGTGGTCGTCCGTGGCCGCGGCGTTCTGGACGAACACCACCACGTCCGCACCGGTGGACGTGGTGATGATGAAGTTCGTTGACGTGCCGAGGTAGACGACCTCGGTCACGGTGCCGCGAAGCGCGCAGCCAGCGCTCACGGGCTGCGCCGGGGACAGGGCGATCTTCTCCGGACGCACCGTGACCTCGATCTCGTCGCCCTGGCCGCAGGCCCGCTGGCCGACCGGGACCACGATCCGCTCGTCCGGGCTGACCTCGATGACCGCGCTCCCGCCGGTCAGCCGGCTGACCCGACCGGTGAGCAGATTGGAGGTCCCGATAAAGCCCGCCACGAAGCGGGTCGCCGGGTGCTCATAGATTTCGCGCGGGGAGCCGAGATGCTCAATGACCCCGTCGTTCATCACGGCAATCCGGTCTGACATGGTCAGCGCCTCGTTCTGGTCATGCGTGACGTAGACGAACGTGATGCCGACCTCACGCTGGATGCGCTTCAGCTCCACCTGCATGGCCTGCCTGAGCTTGAGGTCCAGCGCGCCGAGCGGCTCGTCGAGCAACAGTGCCTTCGGGTGATTGACCAGCGCCCGGGCGAGGGCCACCCGCTGTTGCTGGCCACCGGACAGCTCACGGGGCCGGCGCTGCTCACGGCCGGTCAGGTCGACGATCTCAAGCATCTCGCCGACCTGGCGGGTGATCCGGTCCTTGGCCACGTTCTTGCGCCGCAACCCGAACGCGACGTTCTCGAACACGTTCATGTGCGGGAACAGGGCGTAGGACTGGCACACCATGTTGACGTCGCGCTTGTTCGGGGGCTCCCAGGTGACATCCCGGCCCTGCAGGCTGACCGTGCCGCGGGTGGGCTCCTCGAATCCGGCGACCATCCGCATCGTGGTGGTCTTTCCGCAGCCCGACGGGCCGAGCATGGAGAAGAACTCCCCCTGGCGGATGGCCAGGTCAATGCCGCGCACCGCGGCGACCAGCTCACCACGGGCCTGGAACTCCTTGGCCACGCCCGCCAGTTCGATCGCGGGGACCACGTCGTTGGGCAGCCCAGCGTTGGGCAGCCCAGCGTCGCCCGCCGCGCCGGCCGCGGAGGCATCCGGATGGCTCACAGCTCTGGTGCCGACGGTCGCCGCCGCGCGCGGCGGGCGCCCGTCCGCCGCGGGTGCGTCAATGTCGGTCATGTCAGGCGGATATCCCTCGTCTCGGCACGTTCTCAGGGCGGCCGACCCCCCGGTCAGCACGGCAGGCCGCGATGAATGACCCGATCTTCGCAGACAGGCAATGTGAAATCAACCGAATCAGTCGTAAAAAGGCCTGATCGCAACGAATTCAGTTAACGTCTTTGTAACAAGTGAACCGCCTGCCCCGCGATCGCCTACTCAGCCGCCGAAGCAGCCCATCCCATGCTTGACACGCGCGTGGCCCCCGAATCGGTAGCGACAGGATCGTGGTCCCGGCGCAGCCAGGGGACGACCGTCGGGTGCGGAGCAGTACCGCACTGCCGTCCTATCACGGGCTACAGATGTCGTGATCATCCCAGCGCATGCCGAACTGATTTATCCGATACTCGCGGGGCGCCGCGTAGATGGTGAGCCTTCACATTGGCGCGGCTAGCGGGCAGACTGGCTGTCACCTGCCGGAATGGCGCGGAGGCTTGCCGTGGGCTGGAGCGGGTACTCTCGGCACAGGTAGCCAATATACCCGTGAACAGCTATTCGGATTTAGCCGGTCAAATCCTGCCGCACCCTGTCAATCTCGGATAATTTAGTGCCAGATCTACCGCCCGGCATACCGGGGTCCTCAATGACCGATAGGACGCACAGGATAAGCGTGACACATAATTGCGCAAAGCGATATATAGCGATCTCTCCGGGCTCACCCTGCGGTCCGAAATGGCCACTCCCACCGCCGCCAGCGGCGGCGGTGGGGATGGACGCTGGTCACAGGTAGCGGCCGTGGACAACCAGGTGCCAGCCGGGGGGCCGACGGAGTCACGAGGCGGGGGGGGTGCGTGGCCGATCCGGTGGCGCCGTGCCTCCGCTGGCCAATGGTTTCATTCCCAGGCCCGAGAGCGCGCCTGCCCTGGAGGCGGAACTGCTGCCGGGCGCCGCGGTGGTGCTGGTGCCTGGCTGGGTGGGCGCGAAGGCGTCGCGGGACTGGCTGTGGTCCTGCGGCAAGACCCAGATCGCGGTGTCTTTCGCTGAGTGGTTGTGGCAGTCACGCGAAGTGGACTTGCTGGTCTGGATTGTGGCCACGAGCCGCGCGTCGGTGCTGTCCTGCTACGTGGAGGCGGCGGCGGCGATGGGGACCGAGCTTTCTGGTGACGCTGAGTCGGTCGCTGCCCGCTTCGTGGGCTGGCTCGGCCAGACCCGGCGGCCCTGGCTGGTGGTGCTCGGTGACCTGTCCGACGAGGCGGATCTGGAAGGGCTCTGGCCGGCTGGGCCAGCGGGCCGGGTCCTGATCACGACTACGAATTCCGCGACGATCTCCGCCAAGCACCGGGCCCGGATCCTCCCGGTCGGGGCCTTCAGCTCCCCCGAGGCCCTGAGTTACCTGACGGGCCGCCTCGCCGCGAACCCAGGCCAGCACATCGGAGCGACGGACCTCACGGCGGATCTTGGCTGCGAGCCGTTGGCGCTGGCCCAGGCCAGTGCGGTGATCGCGAGTTCGGCACTGACTTGCCGTGAATATCTGGAGAATTTCGGGCAGCGGCGGGAGCAGATGGCGGAGCCCCCGGCCGCAGCGGTCACCTGGATGTTCTCTGTCGAGCAGGCTGACCGGCTGGCGCCGGGCGGCGGTGTCCAGTCCGTGCTGGGGCTGGCCGCGCTTCTCGATGGCCATGGGATTCCCGGCGGGGTATTCACCTCGTCGGCAGCGTGCGAATACCTGGCGCGGGACAGTGCCACGGACCCTGGGGGGGCCTGGAACGCGCTGCTCACTCTGGAGCGGGCCGGCCTGCTGACCATTGATACGGCGACCACGCCGCCGACGCTC
>DAIRVB010000049.1:0-13381 GCA_036803065.1 Streptosporangiaceae bacterium | reverse complement strand
CCTCGACGTGGTACTCAGGCACGCCGAGGAAGCCGGAGGCCGTGAGTTCCTGCAGCGACGTCTTCCAGTCCAGGCCCGCGCCGAGCCTCGCGGAACGGGCGATCACCGGGTCGAAGAGCCGGTGCACCAGGCCGCCCGCCTGCCCCAGGCCCTGCTCGAAGTAGACCGCGCCGATCACAGCCTCCAGCGTGTCGGCCAGGATCGAGGACTTGTCCCGGCCGCCGGTACCCTCCTCGCCCCGGCCAAGGCGTACGAAAGAGCCCAGCTTGAGCCCGCGGGCGACGCCGGCCAGAGCTCGCATGTTGACCACGGCCGCCCGCAGCTTGGCCAGCTGGCCCTCCGGCAGGTCGGGATACTGGCGGAACAGCGTGTCCGTGACGACCAGGCCGAGCACCGAGTCACCGAGGAACTCCAGGCGCTCGTTGGTCGGCAGGCCACCGTTCTCGTAAGCGAAGGACCGGTGCGTCAGGGCGCGCTCGAGCAACTCCGGGCTGAGCCCCGCGTCGAGGGCATGCAGCAACTCCAGACGCTCCGGTTCGGTCGCGTCCGTCCTACCTGCTCCGCCTTTCACGCCGCTCCCTTAGCGCTTCAGGAAGAGGGCGTAATCACCTGACGACGGTTGTACGTTCCGCACGTCGGGCAGGCCGTGTGGGGCAGCTTGGGGTCGCGGCATTGCGGGCACGACACGAGCACGGGGGCAGTGGCCTTCCACTGTGCCCTCCGGGATCTCGTGTTACTCCGCGACATCCTCCGCTTGGGGACAGCCACGTCACCTCTCCTTTATCAATTCAGGTCCTGGCCGGAACGATCCAGCAGGTCTGCTTCGGTCTGGTATTCCGCCGCCTCATACTGGGGCAACTTCTGCAATCCGGCCCACCGCGGGTCGATGGCCGGGCCGTGCGAGTGCTCGGAGCCTGCGTTAGCAAGCTGCACCCCGCAGTCGACGCAGAGCCCAGGGCAGTCGTCCCGGCACAGCGGCGCCAACGGGAGCGCGAGAACCAGCGCGTCACGGAGAGCCGGCTCGAGATCAAGCAGGTCCCCGTCCAGAGAGTACCCGTCGGCGGCGTCGGGGCCGACGCCCGGCGAGTATCCGAAGAGTTCCTGGCACCGGATTTCCATCTGCTGCGCGAGCGGTTCCAGGCATCGTGCGCACTCCCCGGTCAACGGCGCCTGCCCGGTGGCGGTGACGAGCACCCCCTCGGTGACCGCCTCAAGCCGGACAGTCAGCTCGAGTTCGGCTCCTTCGGGCACCCCGACCAGGCCCGCGCGCAGATCTGCTGGGGCCGGGACGGTGCGGGTCTCTGTGTGCTCCGATCCCGGGCCACGGCCCAGGGCACGCGTGCTGAAGATCAGCGGCCCGCGAGGATCGAGGCGCTGTGAGGAATTTCTGCGTAGCTGTGGCATGACCAATATGGTGTACGGCGAAGTTCGAGGGCACAGCCTACCGGCGGCCCGGGGATTCCCCAACTCAGGAGCGTTCCCGCTGGGCGGCCGACCACGGTCAGTAGGCGCCCAGGCGCTCCTGGAGTTGCGTGAATACGGGCGCCGGCACGAGGGATGAGACGTCTCCCCCGTATCTGGCGATCTCCTTGACCATGCTGGACCGCAGGAAGGAGTAGAGCGGGTTGGCGGTCATGAACAGCGTCTCGATCTCCGCGAGCCGGTAGTTCATCTGCGCCATCTCCATCTCGTACTCGAAATCGCTGACCGCGCGCAGGCCCTTCACGATGGCCGAGATGTGGTGCGTCTTACAGAACTCCACCAGCAGGCCGCGGAACTTGTCCACCCGGACGTTGGGCTGGCCGCGGGTGACCTCGCGCAGCATCGCGAGGCGCTCGTCGACACTGAACAGACCCTCTTTGGCCAGGTTCGCCCCGACCACGACGAATACCTCATCGTGCAGCCGGGCGGCCCGGACGATGATGTCGAGGTGGCCGTTGGTCACCGGATCAAACGAGCCCGGATAGACGACACGACGCATGGGGACACGCTTTTCGGTCACGAGACTCCCGCCCTCAACTACCCCGGTGCCGCCTGGTTACCCGCGGCGAGACCGTACCAGAACGTCGCCTCGCCATACCGGCGGGACCGGTCCGGCGCGTATCCGGGAGGCCAGCGCACCGGCTCCGACCGGGTCGCCCGCTCCACGGCCAGCACCGCACCGGGAGCGAGCCAGGACCCGTCCCGCAGCGCCGCCAGCATCTCCGCCACGTCATCGTCGGAGGTCGCGTACGGCGGGTCGGCCACGACCAGGTCAAATCCGGGCTCGCCGGCCAGGCCCCGGGCGAGCACCCGCTCCACCCGGCCGGTGACCAGGTGACCGCCGGGCAGGCCGACGGCGGCCAGGTTGCTGCGGATTACCCGCGCCGCCCCGGCATCCGCCTCAACGAACAGCACCCGGTCCGCGCCGCGGGAGAGGGCTTCGAGGCCGACCGCCCCCGACCCGGCGTACAGGTCGAGGACCCGCGCCCCGTTCAGCGGGCCGCGTATCGCGATCAGCGTGCTGAACAGCCCCTCCCTGGCCCGGTCACTGGTGGGCCGGGTGAGCCGCCCGGGCGGCACCGCAAGCCGCCGACCCCGCGCCGCGCCGGCGATGACCCGGCTCACCGCCTCACGCCTTCTCCAGGAATTCGGCCTGCTCCTCGTCGAGCAGCGCGGTGATCGCGGCAGCCAGGGCACGATGGCTGGCCAGCCCCGGATCAGCGGCCACCAGGGCGGTGGCCTCCTGCCGGGCATCCACGATCAGCTTCCCGTCCTTCAGCAGGGTCAGCAACCGCAGGCTCTTCTTCCGGCCCGCCTGGGCGGCACCCAGCACGTTGCCCTCCCCGCGCTGCTCAAGATCGATCCTGGACAGCTCGAACCCGTCCAGGGTCGCCGCTACCAGGTCCAGCCGCTCGCGTGCCTTGCCGCCTTCCGGCGCGTCCGTCACCAGCAGGCACAGGCCGGGCTTGGCGCCACGGCCGACCCGGCCGCGCAGCTGGTGGAGCTGGGACACGCCGAACCTGTCGGCGTCCATGATCACCATCGCGGTAGCGTTCGGCACGTCCACGCCCACCTCAACGACGGTCGTGGCGACCAGAACGTCTACCGAACCGTCCGCGAACTCGCGCATCACCGCGTCCTTCTCGTCGGCGGCCATCCGCCCGTGCATGATGCGCAGCCGCAGGCCGGCCAGCGGCCCGCTGCTGAGTTCCGCCGCCGTGTCCAGCACCGCGTGTGGCGGCCGAGCCGCCGCGGCGCTGTCGTCGAGCTCCGCCAGGCCGGCGCCCGCGTCCGTACTTGAGGATTCGGCGGGATCTTCCGTTGTGTCGCTGTTGTTCGATTCGCCGGCATCTCCGCCGATGCGGGGGCACACAACGTACGCCTGGCCGCCGCTCTTCTCGACCTCTTCCCTGAGCCGCGCCCAGGTACGGGCCAGGTAGTGCGGCCTTTCCGCGGCCGGCACCACATGCGTCTGGATCGGGACGCGGCCGGCCGGCAGCTCGGTGAGGGTGAGGATGTCGAGGTCGCCGAAGACCGTCATGGCCACGGTGCGCGGGATCGGGGTGGCGGTCATCACGAGCAGGTGGGGGCGGCTGTCCCGGGCCTTACCGCGCAGCGCGTCGCGCTGCTCCACGCCGAAGCGGTGCTGCTCGTCCACCACGACCAGGCCAAGGTCGAAGAACTCGACTCGCTCGTCGTCTTTCGCCCGGTCATAAAGCAGCGCATGGGTGCCGATCACGATCCCGGCGTCCCCGAATCGCACATCGCGGAGAGTCTCCTTGCGGACCCTCGCGCCCTGCGAACCGGTGACCAGGGCCACCCGGGTCGCCTGCTCCGCGCCGCCGAGCTGCCCGGCATGGGCGAGCGGGCCGAGCAGTTCGACGATGGACCGGTAATGCTGCTGCGCGAGAACTTCCGTCGGCGCGAGCAGCGCGGCCTGCCCGCCGTCGTCAACAACCTGGAGCATCGCCCGGACCGCGATGACCGTCTTGCCCGAGCCGACTTCGCCCTGCAGCAGCCGGTGCATGGGGTGGTCGCGGCACAGCGCGGTGGTGATGTCCGCGCCTGCCTCGCGCTGGCCCGCGGTGAGCGTGAAGGGAAGCCGCGCGTCGAACGCTTCGAGGAGGCCGCCCCCGCGCGGGATGCGCGGTGTCGCAGGCAGCGCGTCCTGCGCGCGGCGCCGCTGGGCCAGCACGGTCTGCAGCACGAACGCCTCGTCCCACTTCAGCCGGTGGCGCGCCCGCCGCATGTCGGTCTCGTCGACCGGCCGGTGGATCGCGTGCAGCGCCTCGACCAGGCCGGACAGCCCGTGCCGCTGCCTGACCTCGGCTGGCAGCGGGTCGTCCGCGATGTCCAGCGTGTCGAGGACGGTCCGGATCGCCTTGGCGATCTTCCATGACGGGAGCTTCGCGCTGGCCGGGTAGACGGGGATGAGGTTGTCGACGTATTCGGCGGCGAGTTCCGCGCCCGCCTCGGCGGCGCCGATCAGCTCGTAGTCGGGGTGGACCAGCTGCCGGCGGCTGCCGTAGGTGGATACCTCACCAGCGAACAGGCCGTGCAGTCCCGGACGCAGTTTCGCCTCGAGATAGCGCTGCTGGAAGAACAGCAGGGTGAGCACGCCATGGCCGTCGGTCACCCGTACCTCGGTGACCCAGCCGCGCTTGCGCTGCATGCGGCGGGTAGTGCAGGAGGCGATCTTGGCCAGCACGGTCACCTGCTCGCCATCACGGAGCGAGGCCATGTCGGTCAGCTCGCCATGCTTCTCGTACCGGCGGGGGTAGTGGTGGAGCAGGTCGCCGACGGTGCGCAGGTCGAGGGCGCCGGCGAGAACCTTCGCCGTCCTCGGGTCGAACACCCGGTCGAGCCGCTCGTCAAGCCTGGCCATGGCCCCCCAGAATAGGCGGCTTTGGCAAGCGGCGATGGGGGAGTCACAGGGCGGCACGGCGGCTTTCGGCGGGCCATCGGGCCTGAGTTCGCGCTACTGGCCGCCAGTCGGATATCCTTCGACGACTGCCCGGCTCAGCGCGGGCTGGTTTGATGAGTTTCTGATCATTCATCCTCGATCACACAATGGAGCGATCCCGTGGCTTCGGTCTGCGACGTCTGCGGCAAGGGGCCGGGTTTCGGCAACAGGGTCTCCCACTCACACCGCCGCACCCCGCGCCGCTGGAATCCCAATATCCAGGTCGTGCGGGCCAGGGTGGGCGGCACCACCAAGCGACTGCAGGTGTGCACGTCCTGCATCAAGGCAGGCAAAGTCACCCGCTGACGTTGGTGCCGCTCCGCTAGACATGGAGCCGGCCCGCCAGCTGTGGATCCACCGAGCCAATCCCCGCGCCCAGCGGCCTCCGACGCGCTGTGGAGCGCGCTACGGCGTCAAAGGGCTCAGCGGAAAGGGCTCAGCGGAATGAGCAGGGCGCGTTGTCGAAGCGGCAGTTGGACGGTGCGCTGGGCGGCCCGGACGCCTCGATGGTGATCACCACGGTGCTCTGCTGACCACCGTGATCGGCTGGCTGCTGCCCGGACCCGCTCATATTCCCGCCGCTGACGTCCGGCTTGTTCTGGCTGGTGCCGCTTGGGCTGGCACCGCTCGAACTGGCACCGCTCGGGCTGGCACCGCTCGGGCTGGTGCCGCTCGGGCTGGTGCCGCTCGGGCTGGTGCCGCTCGGGCTGGTGCCGCTTGGGCTGGTGCCGCTCTGGCTAGTGCCACCGGAGGGCGGCGCGCTGCTGGTGGAGGTTCCGGCTTCCGCCACGCCAGAATCCTGGCCGGTCGGTACCCACTGCGCGCCCTGCACCTCGACAATGCTCGTTCCCGGGTAATCGAAGGCCAGGCGCCAGTTACCAAGCGAGGAAGCGGGAATCCCGGAGATCATGATCTGGCCATCGAATCCCCACGACCATTTCTGGGTCGTCCGGTAGGCGATGACCACGTGGCTACCCGCGACGTGCCCGCTGCCTTGTCCTCCGCTGGAGGTCGAGCGGGGCTGCGACGACCCTGACGGGCCGCGGGTGGCGGGCAATAGCCTGAAGCCAGGCTTGGCCGAAGCCAGCGTGCCGACGCCCCCGGGCATGTTGGGCCCCTTGGGGCAGACCCGGAGCGTGCAGTATTTCTGCTGGTCCGGGCCGGTGAAGTGGAGGACAGTCCGGGCGGTCATGCTGACCGCCAGGCCGGCGGCGACGACCACGCCCAGTCCGGCTGCGAACGTCGGCGTGAACACCAGCCTGCGCAGCGCCGGGCCGACCTGCACACCCCTGGATCGGGCCGCTTCTGATACGTCCACACGTGGTGACTCGGCACGTGGTGACTCGGCACGTGCCTGCCCGGCTTCGGGCCATCCAACTCCGGGCCACCCAATTCCGGACCATTCAACTGCGGGCAGTTCAGCTGTGGGCCGTTCAGCCTCAGGCTGTCCATCCCGAGGCTGTCGATCCCCAGGCTGTCCATCCCCAGGCTGTCCATCCCCAGGCTGTCCATCCCCAGGCTGTCCAGCCCCAGGACGCTCGGCCTGAGTGCGGGCGGCACTGGACGGCGCACGATGCCGTGGCGGTGGTCTGCGGCGGGGCGGTCGCATGGCGGGGTATTCCAAGCTTGGCCGAAGGGGCTGGTGTGAGGAGTCTAATCATTTTCCCACTCCCGCCAGGGCATACCTGGTCAGCGAAAGTGATTCCACCCTGATACGCGCTCTGAAGCCCGTGAATCCAGCCGGACACCGCTGCCCTCACCGACCCGCCCGATCAGCACCCAGCGCTCTGGGAGGTCCGTGTCCGGTGGGAAGGTCGCGGCCAGCGCATGGTCCTCTCCACCGGCCAGCACCCAGTCCAGTGGATCCGTCCCGCCCAGCGTGCCAGCCGCGGCGCGAAGCGCCTCATCAGGGCCCAGCCGGGCTGAATCTATATCGATGAGCACACCGCTCGCCGCGGCCACATGCCCGAGGTCCTGCCCCAGCCCGTCGCTAATGTCGATCATCGAGGTCGCGCCCAGCCGGGCCGCCTCAGGCCCGGCGTCATAAGGAGGCCGAGGCCAGCGGTGGGCCGCTAGCAGCGACGCCGGCTCCGACAGTCCGGCCCGCAGGAGCGCCAGCCCCGCGGCGGAATGGCCGAGACTGCCCGCGACCGCCACCAGGTCACCGGGGCGCGCGCCGGCCCTGGTGACCGGTGCGCCTCCGGCGAGGTCGCCCAGTGCGGTCACCGCCAGCGTGATGCTGGCCGCTTCGGAGATATCGCCCCCGGCCACGCTGGCCCCGGCCCGCGCGCACTCCTGCGCCAAGCCCGTGGCGAGGTCTTCGGCCCAGACGATCGGCAGATCGCGTGGCGCAGCGAGGCCGACCAGCAGAGCGATGGGAGCGGCGCCCATCGCGGCGACATCGGCCAGGCTCTGCGCGGCCGCCTTGCCGCCGATTTCGACCGGCCCGGACCAGTCACGGCGGAAATGCCGCCCCTCGATCAGCAGGTCCATGGTCGCCACCACGCGGGAATCCGGCGTGGCGAGCACCGCAGCGTCGTCGCCGACGCCAACGATGATGCCCGGCCCCGGCGGCATCCTGGCGGTCAGCGCCGCGATGAGTCCGAACTCGCCCAGATCCGCGACGGTGATGCGACCCTCCCGTACTGGCGCAGCGGGTGCGGATGAGCAACGCCGCTCACCTGGTCGGCGAAACGCTCTATGCCCGATGGCGGTAACTGTCGCTTAGGGTAGCGTGGCCATTCCGGCTGCAGGCAACGAGGCCCCTGGAGGACGGCATGGTGCAGGCATACATCCTCATTCAGACCGAGGTAGGGAAAGCCGCCGAGGTCGCCGTCCGGATAGCGGCCATCATCGGCGTCACGCAGGCCGAGGACGTCACCGGCCCCTACGACGTGATCGTCCGGGCGGAAGCGGCCAATGTTGATGACCTCGGCCGGCTGGTGGTCGCCCAGATCCAGGCGGTATCCGGCATTACCCGGACCCTGACCTGCCCGATCGTGCACATCTAGGTGGCCTGTCCGGTTGACCCCGGACCGGGTCATGAGCACGACCATGGATCGGCGGTCATCGGCTCCAGCAGGACCTTGGCGGCGGTCTCGTTCGGCGATCCGGTCCACTCGTCGACCCACTCGTACCCGGCGGCGACGGTCCGTGGCTGGCCGAGGCACGGGGCAGGTGACAGGTACCCGCGGGGGGTCCACGGGCCGAGAAGCGTCGGCGCGGTCGCGTAACCGGCGTGCACGGACACGGCGCCAGCGGCCGAGGCGGTGCCGGAGCAGTACCCGCACCCCGGTGCGGAGTAGACGGTGATCCATGTCCCGCCGGGGACCTCGGCGGCGCCCACGCCCTCGCCGGACAGTCTGGGGATGTCCTTGGTGCCGGTGGCGTCGCCGTCCACCCAGCCGGGCGCGAGCTGCTCTTCCGAGATCGCGCCGGACATGGAGCACAGGATTACGGGCAGTTGGCCAGGCGCGGTGACGATGGAGAAGTCCCCGTTATTGTCACAATCGGTCATAATCGGCTTATGCGTGGATCCGTGCAGGCCGCCAGCCTGTGACCCGCACGGGCCGGCCGGGCCGTTGCAGCCCATCGCCCAGTAGGCGTTGACATGGTGCCGCACCCAGTCCCCCGGCGCGTTGAACCACAAGATCCATACCCCGTCTGTGCGCCGCACCATGCGCGGGTTGAAGCACCCGGCGCCCCCTGCCCCGCAGACCCAGGTCCACGTCTGGCCAGCGTCGCCCGGCCAGCCGGTGTTGTGCACCACGGCCGCCGGGCTGAACAACAGCTTGGGCCTGCTCCACGGGCCGGTGATGGCCGGCGCGGTGGACACGCCAAAGCCGCAGAATGGCGTCCCGGCGGTGCCCCAGGTGAAGCCGCAGGCGTACTCGGTGCCGTACATGTACCAGGTCGAGTGGTAGTGCAGGATCACGCCGTCATGGAGATCGAGCCCGGAGATGGTGACCGGCGCAGGAGTCGCCGCGCTGGCGGCGAGCGGGCGGCCGCACACGCCGAGCACGGCCAGGAGCGCTGCGAGGATCAGCGGGGCGCGGATCCTGGTGGCCATGGGGAGTCGGCTCCGTCCGGGGCATCGTGGGCCGGTTGTCCGGTGCGGCCGCCTAGCCATCGATGCGGTAGCCGGTCGTGTCGGAGAGCATCGCGCGGAGCGTCCCCCGCGGCCCCGCTATCCAGTACCGGGCGATTCGCGGCGCGGGTGATGAATCCGGCCGCCCCGGCGCACGCATGTCACTCGCGAGCGGCTGACGGCCGGCCTACCGCAGCCGCGCCTCCAGTGCCGCCGTCCGGGGCCCGAGGCCCAGTGCGGCGGCACCGCGCAGGTCGTCCGGGGTGTCCACGTCCCGGCGCAGGCCGGGTGCGTCTGGAAGCAGAAGCTCCGCCGCGCCCGCGGTGCGGTACCGGCCTGCCGACCCGGGCCCGAACCTGGGCCGGAACGCCACCCCGGGACGTGCCGTGTACAACGTGGTCCCAGTGCCGGCCGCATCCGGAACGAACGCCTCTGGCCAGCCCGCCGCGGCCCGCAGGCCACGGTCGAGTTCGCCTGGCCGGACGGCCGGCAGGTCGGCGGCGAGCGCACCCGTACCGGACGCCGGCCAGCGGGCGGCGGCGATCGCGGCCCCATGGGCGAGGGCGGGGTTGAGACCGCCCGCGGGCTCGTCGGCGACCACCACGGCGCCGAGCGCGCCGAGCGCGCTGGCCGCCTCGGCGTCATCGGTCACCACGACCACCGCGCACACCGCGGGGCAGGCCACCGCCGCGCTCACCGTGTCCGCCGCCATGGCCAGCGCAAGCGCCGACCGGCTGGCCCCCGCATGCGCCGCGAGACGTGATTTGGCCCGGGCCAGTACCTTGACGGGGATCACCAGGGACCAGGCGAGCGGGCTTTGCGGCACATCGGCGACCATACTGTGATCCTGCCTCGACACGGCACGAGGCTGGACGGGAGACTGACCAGATGAGACGAGGCGGGATCAGGCTGGAGGGACCCAACCCATGAGCAAGCGAGGGGGACAGAGTTATTCGCCGGCCTGGCGGACCTGGTCTACCATCTACCTGCCCCCGCTGTTCAAGTCGCTGATGAAGCGCGACTTTCAGGGCCAGCAGCACTTCCCCCGGGAAGGCGGCATGATCGTGGCCGCCAACCACATGTCCTACGCAGACTGGGCGGCGCTCGCCCAGTTCACCCATGAGGCCGGCCGCTACCCGGCGTTCCTGATCAAGTCCAGTGTGTTCGACATCAAAGGCATCGGGTCCTACCTGCGCATCCTGGGCCAGCTGCCAGTGCAGCGTGGCCAGACCGACGCGGCGCTGGTGCTTAAGGATGCCGAGCGGGGCCTCGCCGAGGGCGAGTGCCTGATCTTCTACCCGGAGGGGACTGCGACCCGCGACCCGGACCTGTGGCCGATGGTCGCCAAGACCGGGGTGGCAAGGCTCGCGCTGACCAGCGGTGTCCCCGTGATTCCCCTGGCTCACTGGGGCGCGCAGGACATTCTCAAGTACGGCAGCAAGCGACCGCACCTGGTGCCGCGCCGGACCGTGCACATGGTGGCGGGGCCGCCGGTTGACCTCTCCGGCTACGCCGGGAAGCCGCTCACCAAGGAGACGCTGCGCGCCGCCACCGATGTGATCATGGCTGACATCACCGGTATGCTCGCGAAGATCCGCGGTGAGCAGCCGCCAGCCGCCCCCTACGATCCAGCGGCCGCCCGCCGCGCCGCGAGGCAGGAGTCCCGCCCTGCGGCCAGCCCAAGCAGCCCAACGGAACCGGCCGCCGATGAACGACAGTAAGGCCATGCCAACGTGAGAGCGGCTGTCATGGGCGCCGGCATGTGGGGCACCACGTTCGCCCAGGTGCTCTGCGACGCTGGCACACCCGCGGTGCTCTGGGCCCGCAGCCCGGAGCTGGCAGAAACGATCGGGGCGCGGCACGAGAATCCCGGCTACCTGCCCGGGATCGCCCTTACCCCCGAGCTGACCGCGAGCGCCGATCCGGCCCGGGTCCTCGACGGCGCGGGCCTGGTCGTGCTCGCGGTCCCGGCCCAGTCACTGCGGCAGAACCTCGGCGCGTGGACGCGCCTCATCCCGCCCAGCGTCCCGCTGGTCAGCCTGATAAAGGGAATCGAGCTCGGCACCTGTGACCGGATGAGCCAGGTGATCGCCGAGGTGACCGGCGCGGGGGCGGAGCGGATCGCGGTGATCTCGGGGCCGAACCTGGCCCGGGAGATCGCACAGCGCCAGCCCGCGGCCACCGTGGTGGCGTGCGCAGATGACACCGTGGCGAAGCAACTGCAGCAGGCGTGCCACACTCCTTACTTCCGCCCGTACACCAACCCCGACGTGATCGGCTGTGAACTGGGCGGGGCGGTCAAGAACGTCATCGCGCTCGCCGTCGGGATCGCGGTCGGCATGGGGCTCGGCGACAACACGCGGGCCACCCTGATCACCCGGGGCCTGGCCGAGATCTCCCGGCTCGGCGCGGCGCTCGGCGCCGACCAGCACACCTTCGCCGGGCTGGCCGGGCTGGGCGACCTGGTCGCGACCTGCAACTCACCGCAGTCGCGCAACCGGACGTTCGGCGAGAACCTGGGCTGTGGCCGGGACCCGGCCGACGTCGCCGCGAGTACCCATCAGGTCGCGGAGGGCACGAAATCAGCGGAGCCGGTGCTGACGCTCGCCCACGCCCACGGCGTGGAAATGCCGATCACCCAAGTGGTGGCGGGGGTGATGCACGGCACGATCACCGTAGGGCAGGCGGCGGTGCTGCTGAGCTCCCGTTCGGCCAAGCCGGAGCGTTATGGCGTCTGACGGCTGGCCGGGTGCCCCGGCCGCGGGCGAGGCCACGAACTGGGGACTCGGCGAGAACACCCGGGCCGTGCATCTGCCGCCGGCCCCGGTTCCCGGTCTTCAGCCGTTCGCCGGGGTCAGCTGGGATCACCCGGCCGCGGAGGCGTTCGCCACCGCGGTCGCGGCCATGGAGGGCGGCCGCCTCCCGCAGCCGACCATGGCCCAGGCCTTCGCTTCCGGGATGGCCGCCGGCATCGATCCCGGGGCGGTGCGGTTTTCCATCGGCCTGGAAGACGGCGAGGACCTTATCGCCGACGCTCACCTGGCGCTGGACTCGCTTGGCACTGGCTGACCAGGAACCGGGCCCTGAAGGAAGGGGAAGCATGAACCAAGGACGCAAGATCAGGGTGGCGGTGGTGTTCGGCGGGCAGAGCCCGGAGCACGCGATCTCCTGCGCGGGTGGCGGGGCGATGCTGGCCGCGATCGACCGCGATCGCTACGACGTCATCCCGGTCGGCATCCTGCCGGATGGCCGCTGGGTGCTGACCGCGGACGAACCCGAGCGCCTCGCCATCGCGGGAGGCGAGATGCCCTCTGTCGAGTCGGTAGCCGACCCGGGGGGCCGGACGGTGCCATGGGCCGCCCCGGGAGCCGGGGACGTGCCGGTACCGGGCGCTCTCAGCACCGCTGAGCCGGGGGCGATCCCCCGTGAGCTCAGCGAGGTGGATGTCGTGCTGCCTATCCTGCACGGCCCGTTCGGCGAGGACGGCACCATCCAGGGCCTGCTTGAGCTGGCCGGCATCCGCTATGTCGGAGCGGGTGTACTGGCCAGCGCGGTCAGCATGGACAAGGAGTACATGAAGCTGATCTTCATGGCGCGCGGGCTGCCGGTGGGCCCGTTCGTGGTGGTCCGCGACCGGGACTGGCAGCCGTCCCCGGGCGGTGGCGCGTCGCCGTCAGCGGCCGAGGCACGCAAGCCGGTCCTCGATGCGATCGCTGAACTGGGCTGGCCGGTATTCGTCAAGCCCGCGCGGGGCGGCTCCAGCATCGGCACATCCAAGGCGACCGACCTGGCCGGCCTGCACGAGGCGATCGAGACAGCCAGGCGCTACGACCCGAAGGTGCTCGTCGAGAAGGCTATCGAAGGCCGGGAAATCGAGTGCGCCGTGCTTGAGGGGCTGGCCGGGGGGCCGCCCGACACCAGCGTGCCTGGGCAGTTGCTGGTCGACGGGGGCGAGGACTTCTGGGACTTCGAGGCGAAGTACCTCGACGAGGCGAGCGGGATGGCGATCCCGGCCCCCATCCCCGCCGAGGACCGTGAGGAGATCCGCCGGCTGGCGGCGGCGGCGTTCGAGGCGGTGTCCTGCGAAGGCCTCGCCCGCGTCGACTTCTTCTACACGCGGGACGGCGCGATCCTGCTCAACGAGATCAACACGATCCCGGGCATGACCGCCGCCTCCTACTTCCCGAAGATGTGGGAGGCCAGCGGGCTGCCAGTGCCGCAGCTCATCGACCGGCTGATCACCACTGCACTGCACAAGCGCCCGGGCCTGCGCTAAGCCGGGCGGACCCGAGCCCCCCACGGCGCCCCCGCCCCAACCCACGCGCGGCTTCGCCGCCGGCGAGCAGGTA